>DATCCQ010000143.1:0-4645 GCA_036511185.1 Gaiellaceae bacterium | reverse complement strand
CGTGCACATTCCTGACGGCTATCTGAGCCCCGCGACCTGCGCGGTCGCCGCTGCCGCGATGGTGCCCGTGATCGGCACCGCCTGTGCCAAAACGAAGGACGTCGTCAAAGAACGCCACGCGCCGCTGCTCGCGCTCGGCGCCGCCTACAGCTTCCTGGTGATGATGTTCAACATCCCGATTCCAGATGGAACCACCGCACACGCGGTGGGGGCGGTGTTGATAGCCGTTTTGCTTGGGCCCTGGGCGGCCGTGATCTGCGTCACCGTTGCGCTCGTGATTCAGGCTCTCTTCTTCGGCGACGGCGGTGTGCTGGCGCTCGGCGCCAACACCTTCAACATGGCCTTTGTGATGCCGTTTGTTGGCTACGCCGTCTACCGGTTGTTGACCCAAAACACGTCCCTGACATCGAGGCGGCGGGCACTGGCGGCAGGTATCGGCGGTTACGTCGGGCTTAACGTGGCCGCCCTTTGCGCCGCGATCGAGTTCGGGCTGCAGCCGACGCTCTTCCACTCGGCGAACGGGACGCCGCTCTACGCGCCCTTCCACCTCGCGCAGACGATCCCGGCGATGGCGCTTGCGCACCTCACGATCGCCGGTGCCGCCGAGTTCATCTTGACCGTCGGCATCGTCGCCTACCTGCAGCGGGCGAATCTGCCGCTGCTTCGCATTAATCACCCCGGCATTGTCGACACCGATGCCGAGCTGGCGCCGACGAGTAGGCGGCCTGCGCTTCGCTGGGCCCTGATCGGGATCACAACGATGATCGTCCTCTCACCGCTTGGGCTGCTCGCACCCGGCGGCGCCTACGGTGAGGATGCACCCGTCGACCTCAATCTGCACAAGTACGGATTGAGTGCGGTCCCCAGCGGGCTCGCGAAATACAACGATTTCTGGAAGCACACGCTGCTTCCGGACTACGGCTTCTCGTCGGGCCGGCACGCGAACATCGCCTACGTCCTGTCGGCGGTCTTCGGCGCGCTCGTTGTGGGAGCGACGATCTTCCTTCTCATCGGCGCCGTGCGGGCGGTTGCCCAGCGACGGCCGAGCGTGCAGACGGAGTAGCTGTGGTCGGTAGCACGGCGACACCGACCTGGCTGCTCGAGAGCGAAGCCGGCGCGTTCCCAATTGGCTGTAACGGTAGGCGCCGAAAGGGAGGCGCACTCGAGAAGACGCTGGACAGCCTGGCGAAAGTCGTTCGGCAGGCGATCACAAGCGAGGAGACCGCGGAACGCCGCGGTCTGTTGCAGCGCCTCGACGCCAGGGCCAAGCTGCTGAGCATCGTCGCGCTCTTGATCGCGGTCGGGCTGGTGCGGCACATCCCCGTGCTCGCCGCTCTCTACCTGTTTACGCTGGTGCTGGCGATCGCGTCGCGGATCGAGCTCTGGTGGTTCGTCAAGCGGGTCTGGCTCTTCATCCCCATCTTCACCGGAGTGATCGTGGCGCCGGCGATGTTCAGCTTCGTCACGCCCGGCGAGGTCGTGCTACCGCTCGGGCACTGGTTCGGCCACGAAGTCGGGCTTACACGGCAGGGCCTGACCTCGGCGGGATTGATCGTCTGTCGAGTGGCCACGTCGATCTCGCTTGTTGTGCTGCTGACCCTGACGACGTCCTGGCCGCGCTTGCTCGCGGCGCTGCGGGCGCTGTTTGTGCCGCGGCTCTTGCTGCTCGTGCTCGGCATGGCCTACCGCTACCTCTTTGTTTTGCTCGGCTCGGCCTCGGAGATGGTGACGGCGCGCAAGGCTCGAACGGTCGCCGCCAAGCGGAGCGGGCGCGGAGCGCGGGCGATCGCCGGCTTCTCGGGCGGAGCGCTCTTCGGCAAGGCGCATGCGCTCAGCGAGGAGGTCCACCAGGCGATGCTGGCCCGTGGCTTTCGTGGCGAGTCGAGAGTGCTCGGGCGACCGCGCTTGAGGGCGCTGGACGGCATCTGGCTTGTCGCCTGTCTGGCGCTGGCGGTGCTCGTCGTTGGAGGTGATCGTGCGCTCGGACTCTGAGCCTTTGCTCGTAGGCGAAGGGCTTTCCTACTCCTATTTGGAGCGTTTTCCAGCGCTGGAAGACATCTCGCTCGAGGTGCATCGCGGCGAGCGGTTGGCGCTTCTCGGCGCCAACGGTTGCGGGAAATCGACGCTGCTCAAGATCCTGGCCGGGCTGGTCTTTCCCGATCGCGGTAGCTACCGCGCCTTCGGCGAAGAGGTGAGCGAGTTCAAGCTCGAAGACGAGCAGTTCTCGCGCGGCTTCCGCGCGCGCGTCGGCTTCGTGTTCCAAAACACCGACGCCCAGGTCTTCTCGCCCACGGTGCGCGAGGAGATCGCCTTCGGCCCGCTGCAAATGGGTCTCGAGCCGAACGAGATCGAGGCGCGGATCGACGATGTGATGGCGATGCTTGAGATCGGCGACCTGGCCGAGCGGGCGCCCTTCCAACTCTCGGCGGGACAGAAGAAGCGAGTCGCAATCGCCTCGGTGCTGGTGATGAATCCCGAGCTGCTGCTCTTCGACGAGCCCACGGCCGGTCTCGATCCGCGCAGTCGGCACTGGCTGCTGGAACTGATGACCGAGCTCGGGAGGGCCGGAAAGACGATTGTCTTCGCCACTCACGAGCTAGAGCAGCAGGAGTGGATCGCCAATCGCTGTCTCGTCATCGCCGAAGACCACAGCCTGCTCGCACAGGGTGTGCCGGAGGAGATCCTCGCCGATAGGGAGCTGCTCCTGCGCGCCAATCTCATCCACAAGTACAGCCACCATCACGGGGCGCTCCTGCACAGCCACCCGCACGAGCGCGGCCACCACGGCTAAGGGCCTCTCGTTTCGACGACCGCTGCCCGGTGCTCTCCGAGCGAGTAGGTTTCGCGCCGTGGGTCGCCTCTCTGTCAGCAGTCGCAGCGAGCAGTTCCGTAAATCGCTCAGCGATGCGGTCGTGCGAGAGGCTTTCTTCGCAGCGGCGCTCGCAGGCACTCTCGCGGCGCTGTTTGCCTGGCTCGGCCCGCCCGGGAACGACCTGGCCGCTCACAGGTACCTACGCTGGGAGTTCCTCCAGCACGGGCTCGGTTTTTGGAACAACTACTGGTACGCGGGCCGCTACAGCTACATCACCTACAGCCCGCTCTACTACCCGCTTGCCGGCCTGATCGGAATCCGCCTGCTGGCCGTCGTCTCGATCGCGGCGTCGGCCTTCGCCCTCTCGATGCTGGTGGGACGGCAGTGGGGCAGCGCAGCGCGCTGGTCGAGTCGTAGCTTCGCCGTGCTCTGGGCGGGGAGCGTCTTCTCGGCCGCCTTCCCGTTCGCGCTCGGGGGAATGCTGGCTCTGTTCGCCATCTGGGCGCTCCAGGCACGTCGCCGCTGGCTTTTCGCCGTCTGTTCCTTCCTGACAATGATTGCCAGTCCGCTTGCCTTCGTGTTCTTGCTGCTGGTCGTCACCGCGATCGGCCTGGCCAATCTAAAGGAAGATCTGGCCCGGTTTCGTCAACCGGCGCTGGCGTTGGCGGTCTGTCTCCTGCTCGGGCTTATCGCCTGGCGGATGTTCCCGAGCAGCGGCCGCTACCCCTTCCAGCTGTCGATTCTGCTCGAGATAGCAGTCTTCTGCGCTCTAGGCGCCGCGCTCACCTGGCGCGTCGAGCAGGCCCGCCTGCTGCGCTGGATCTTCCCGCTTTACCTGGCTGCCAGCCTGATTACCTTCGTCCTGTCGTCGCAGCTAGGCTCGAACATCGAGCGCCTGCGGCTTTTCGCCTTGCCGATCATGCTCCTTGTCTTCGCGCTTCGGGGCTACCGACCGCGCCTGCTCGTCGCGCCGCTGCTCGCTCTGGCGCTCGCCTGGAACCTCGGCCCGATCGTGGGCGGCTTTAGTAAGGGGCGTAACGACCCCGGCGATAACCGGCAGTACTGGGTTCCGGCGATCGACTTCCTGCACGGCAAGTTGACGCCTTCCTATCGTGTCGAGGCGGTCGATACCGCCAACCACTGGGCGGCGCTCTACCTACCGCAGGCCGGTATTCCGATCGTGCGCGGCTGGTTTCGGCAGGACGACTACCCGCAAAACGAGATCTTCTATAAAGACAAAGTCTTGAGCGCCAGCTCCTACCTCGGCTGGCTGCGCGGTCTGGGTGCGCGCTACGTGATTCTTTCCGACGCGCCGAGTGATTTCAGCTCGCGGGATGAGGCGGCACTGATCCGGAGCGGGCGCTCGGGCCTGAAGGAGGTCTTTAGCTCCTCCCATCTGAAGGTCTTCGAGGTTCCGAGCCCGCGCTCGATCGTCACCGGCCCGGGCAGCCCGCGCGTGCTCGCGCTCGGAGAGGCCCGGATTCGCCTCGATCTTCCCGGGACCGGTCGCTATCGCCTGGCTGTGCGCTACTCGCCGTACCTGCGCACCGCCGGAGCCTGTGTGCGAAAGGGCGTCGGGGGCATGACCGAGCTCGTGACTCAGCGCGCCGTGGTGACCAGGCTCGAGTTAGACTTCGACCTCGGTCGAGCGCTCGATGTAGTCACCGGCTCTGAGCGAAGTGACTGCTGAACTTCTCGGAGTTCGGGCGCCTTTGCCCACCTCTCCACCCCAGAGCGCGGAGCGGAATGAAGACCCGCCGACCGGGTGCGATCGGTGAGTGCGAGGCTAGGACGCAGCGTCGCGTTCGTAGCCTGCGGCTACGGGCGCGACCG
>DATCCQ010000142.1:0-6459 GCA_036511185.1 Gaiellaceae bacterium | reverse complement strand
GATGAGCACGTCGAAGAGCCCGTCGTCGGGAACGGCGTTGGGGCAGAGCTTCATGCCGCCGGCCTGGTAGCGCCCGATCGCCGCGATCACCTCGTGCATCTTTCCCTCGCGCTCCAGGTCGTCGACGCGCAGGCGTACGACGCAGTTGCGCCAGCGCGGAAAGACCGAGAGCACCGCCCAGGCGTAACTGCCGCGCGGGCCGAGCCCCTTCGCTCCCTCGTTGACGCGACGGGCGATTGCGCCGCTGATGCCGGCGCCGGCGGCGTTGGCGAAGTACTGCTCGCGCTGCTTCCCATCCCAGGCGTGGAAGGTCGCTTTGCCCAGATCGACCGAGTGCAGATCTCCTTCTAGGGCAACCTGCACCGCCTCTTCCACCGTGTGCGGGATTCCGTGCTCGCGCACGAAATCGGAGCCCGTACCGCGCGGAATCAGGGCCAGCTCGACCTTGCTCAGGTGCTTGCCGAGGCCGTTCACGATCTCGTTCAGCGATCCGTCGCCGCCGACCAGGACGAGTCGGTGAGCGCCGGCCTTGACGGCGTCACGGGCCAGTTCGCCCAGGTGGCCGGGGTGTTCGGAGAAGAACGCATCGCCGACCAGGCCGGCTTCGGCGGCCTGGTGCGCGATTTCTGACCAGCGCCTGGCAGTGGAGCCTCCGGCCGAGGCGGGGTTGACCAAGAAGACGGTTTCGCTCATCGTGCTCGCAAGCTTAGAGCCTCCCCCGTCGAGCCCGCATGCCCGATACGGTTCTTCGCGGCCGCGTTTCGTGGCAGGATGGGGAGGTGGCGAAGCCGCTTACGCCGCCGCTCGACCAGGTTCTTGCCTTCTGCGCCGAGAATCCGGTCGAACGCGTCTTCCTGGAGGATCTGGCCCGGCGCGGGCTCGGGCGCTTTCTCGCCGTACCCCAGGACGGCTCGCTGCAGGCTCTTTGCCACTTCGGGATGAACATCGGGCCGGCGGGCGTCGGTTGCGGCGTCTTCGCGCAGCGGGCGCTGGAGAGCGGAGCGCGCATGATTGTCGGGGCCGAGAGTGCGGTGAGCGAACTATGGGATGACGTTTCCAGACATCGTCCGCCTCCGCATAGAGACAGTCCCGGTGAGCCCGTCTACGAGCTGCGAGAGCGGCCTGCGTTGGGCGACAGCGGTCTGCGCCGGGCGACGGGCTCCGACGTCGAGTTGCTGCTTCCCGCCTGCGCCGCCGCGCACGAAGAGGAGCTGGGCGTAAACCCGCTAGAGCTCGACGAAGGCGGCTTTCGCCAGCGCACGCGGATTCAGATCGTGGCCGGTCGTTCCTGGCTCTGGAGCGAGAACGGGCGCATTCTCTTCAAGGCCGAGGCCTCGGCCTGGACGCCGTCGGCGATACAGCTCCAGCAGGTCTGGACCGACCCGGATTCACGCGGGCACGGCTACGCGCGTCGAGCGCTCAGCGATCTCTGCCGGCTACTGCTCGAAATCACGCCCTGTATCTGTCTCTTCGTGAGGGCCGAGAATGAGCGGGCGATCGGGCTTTACGAGTCGATCGGGATGCAGCAGGTCGGGCTCTTCCGCAGCATCGTTCTGTAAGGGACGTAATTCGCCCTATCTCCGCCCCAATTCGTCAGGGAGGGCGAGTCGGCGGTAGAGGGTCGAGAAAGGAAGCCGCAAGGCGGCTGCGAAGTCTTTCGCGCCATGCGGCGATTGGTTTTACTGATCCTGCTCGCGGTTGCGACGGTGTTCGTAGCCCCGAGTCCCGCTCTTGCGACCGGCGGCTCGAAGGTCGCGGCGCTCCAGGTCGCGCTCTGGCAGCGGGGGCTCTACCACGGCGATGTGAGCGGGATCATGAACCCGGCGACCGTGCGCGGAGTGAGGCACTTGCAGCGCTCGTCCGGACTGGTCGTAGACGGTATCGTCGGGCGCAAGACGCGGCCCTTCCTGGGCAGGCTGGGCGCACCGGCGCTCGGTAGGCGCGTTCTACGCCGCGGGCGCGTGGGCGGGGACGTAGCCGAGCTCCAGTTCCTCCTTGCCGAGCACGGGTTTCCCTCTGGGCGCTTCGACGGAGTGATGGGCGGGCACGTAGTGGCTGCGTTGCGCCGTTTCCAGCGCTATGCCGGTTTGGCGGCCGACGGGCGGTGCGGCCAGGGTACGCTCGCCGCGCTGGCGCAAGCTCCGCCGCAGGCGCCGAGCGGCGTGCTCAACCGACCGCTCGAGTCTCCGATCTCCAGCCTCTTTGGCCCCCGTCTCAATCGCTTCCATGCCGGCATCGATTTCGCCGCCGCCATGGGCACCTCTGTGCGCGCCGCCGCGGCCGGCAGCGTCGTCTTCGCCGGCCCGGGCGGGAACTTCGGGCTGCTGGTCGTGATCGCCCACAGCGGCGAGTTGCGCAGCTACTACGCCCATCTCTCGCGCATCGAGGTGGTCTCCGGCCAGAGCGTAAGAAGCGGAACCCAACTTGGGCTATCGGGGAATAGCGGCGAGGCGCGCGGACCGAATCTGCACTTCGAGCTCCGCCTGAGAGGCGCTGCGGTCGACCCGCTTCCCGCCCTGCGCTAGCTTGATTCCATGCAGACGGTCATAGTCGCCCGCCACGCTGAAAGCGAGTGCTCGGATCGGGGCATCGTCAACGGCGAGCCGAACCACCGCTGCCCGCTCACGGAGCATGGGGAGGAGCAGGCTCGCGCACTCGGCCGCTCGTTGCTGGAGCGCCAAATCGATCTCTACGTGACAAGCGAGTTCCCGCGCGCGCGGCGGACTGCAGAGATTGCACTCGAGGGGCGCGAGCTGCCCTGGCTCGAGCTGGCCGAGCTGAACGACATCCGCGTCGGCGCCTTCGAGGGCGGACCGCTCGAGCAGTACACGACCTGGGCGCATACCCACGAGCCCGAAGAGCAACCGCCGGGAGGCGGCGAGAGCAGAAGCGAGGCGGCGGTACGCTTCGCCCGCGGACTCCGCATCGTGCTGACCCGCACGGAACCCACCATTCTCGTTGTCACGCACGGTCTCGCCGTACGCTTCCTGCTCGAGGCGGCCGCTGGTCAAGGCTTCCACGCCCGTCACGTGCCGGTGCCCTACGCCCGCCCCTTCGAGTTCGGCGCCGAGGAGCTGGCCCAGGCGCTCGACCGGCTCGAGGCGTGGCAGGAAGACCCGCGCTGGAGCGAGTAAGCGCCGGCTAGCGATGACGTACTCGAACGCTAACCGCGCTCGGCGCTCGTTTCTTTGTCTTTTCGGCTCTCGTGCAGTGCCTTGACGGCGGCGGCGAGCTTGGCGTCGGGGTCGAAACCACCCGGCCACGCTTCGTCGAGCACCTTGCGGACGCGCTCATCGAGTGGCGTGAGCAAGCCCGCCTCCTCGAACAGGTGGACCTCCTCGATGCGGGGGTCGCGCGGCGGTAGCTTGCGCACATAGCTGGCAAGATCCTTTGCTTCTCGGGCGGCTGGGGTCACCTCGGCCCTGTTGGAGCCGTACTCGAGCATCCTGCCGCCGTTCAGTCTTTCCGCCTCCACGTCGAATGCCCTGGCGAGCGCGTTCCTCGTGAGCTTGAGCCTCGCGTCCTCGTCCGCCTCTCGCCGCCGAGCGAGCCGTTCCTCGAAGAAATTCCACAAACCCATTCCTCGCTACCTCCTATTCGGGGCCAAACGCTCAGCGCAGTATTACTCGCCCGCTCGCGCGACACTGCGTCCTAAGTTATGCCCGTAGCTTTCGGCTACTAACACGACGTCCCTCTGACTGCGACAATTGCTGCATGGAGAACGCGCAGATCCGCGGGCGGATCGAGCAATTCATCCGCTCAGAGAGCCTGATCGAGCCGGGCGGCGAAGTGTGCTGCCTGGTCTCGGGCGGAGCGGACTCGACCTGCCTCTGGCACGCGCTGCAAGCTCTCGGCTACCGCGTTAGCGCCCTGCACGTGAATCATCACCAGCGCGGAGAGGAGTCCGAGCAGGATGCGGACTTCTGTCGCGATGTCCTCGGCGCCGAGGTAGTAGAGGCCGGCGTGCCCGGGATGAGCGAGGCCGAACTGCGCGAGCTTCGTTACTCGTTCGCGACAGATCGCCTGCGCGCGACCGGGCACACCGCCTCCGATCAGGTCGAGACGATCCTCTATCGCGTGGTCTCGAGCGGAAGCGCGCGCGGGATCAAGCTGCGGCGTGAGGACGGTGTCGTGCGTCCGCTACTCGAGCTCTGGCGAGAAGAGACTCGGGCCTACTGCCTGGTCGAGGGTCTCGCTTATCGCGAGGACTCGAGCAACCCCGACACCGTGAGGGGGGTGATTCGCAGCGAGATCCTGCCCGCGCTTCGCCGCTTACATCCGGCGGTCGAGGAGAACATACTGGCCTTCGCGCGCGAGCGTCCGCGCCTGCCGCGCGGGCTCGAGCGGGCGCTGCTCGAGCTGCTCAGCTCACAGCACGGTTCCAAGGCGGTCGATCTGAGCCCGACGCTGAGGGCGGTACGCGAGTACGACCGGCTCTTCATCGAGCAGGGGCCTTTGCCGCTCGAGGGCACGGTGCGCTTCGGCCCCTGGATTCTGGAGTCCGAGTTGGAAGGATTACAGGTACGCTGCTTCAAGCCCGGCGATCGGTTGGCCGGACGGAAGAAGAAGATTCAGGACGTGTTCGTAGACGCCAAGATTCCCCGATCCCAGAGGAGTTCCTGGCCGCTCGTGACCAAGGGCGAGGAGATCG
Organism: Gaiellaceae bacterium; assembly: GCA_036511185.1. Classification (GTDB taxonomy): domain Bacteria; phylum Actinomycetota; class Thermoleophilia; order Gaiellales; family Gaiellaceae; genus Fen-549. Next base: position 1,808 of record DATCCQ010000142.1, on the reverse strand, counting down.
TCGCCGTGCCCGGGATCGTGACTGCGCCAGGCTACGAGAACGCCGTGCGGGCAACAAAGGAAGACGATCGGTGAAGCCTCCCGAGCAAGGAGACAAGCGGCTATGAGCGATCTCGACAGCGGAGTTGGTGAAGTCCTCATCTCGGAGGAGCAGCTGCGCAATCGTGTCGCCGAGCTGGGTCGCGAGATCGCTGCCGAATACGAAGGGCGCGACCTACTCTTGGTCGGGGTGCTCAAGGGTGCCGTTTTCTTCATGGCCGATCTGATGCGCGAGCTGCCGCTTCTCTGTGAGGTCGATTTCATGGCCATCTCGAGCTACGGCTCCGCGACCGACTCCTCGGGCGTGGTGCGCATCCTCAAAGACCTGGACATCAACATCGAGGAGCGCCACGTTCTGATCGTCGAAGACATCATCGATTCCGGGCTCACTCTGTCCTATCTGATTAGGAACCTGCGCTCACGCGCGCCGGCCTCGCTGGAGGTCTGCGCCTTGTTCGTGAAGGATTCGGCACAGAAGGTTCGCAAGGCGGTGCGCTTCGTCGGCTTCGAGATCCCCAATCGCTTTGTCGTTGGCTACGGGCTCGATTTCGCCGAGCGCTATCGTAACCTTCCCTACGTGGCAGTGCTCGACGATTCGCTGCTTCCCGAAGGAAACTGAAGCAACAGGCGCCGATCCTCGCTCGTTACCCCAAAAGCTGCCTCAAGAGCGACTCCAGAGAGGCTGAAAAGCGAGGTACTACTGCTACGCTCCGAGTGGAGGTTTATCTATGGGCCGGTTCTTTCGCAGCGCGTTCTTTCCCTTGGTCCTAATAGTCGGGGCCGCGTTCCTCTTTACCCAAATTCTGAATAACTCGGGTACCTCGAAGCCTAGGAAGCTCACCTATTCGCAGCTGATCTCTTACACGAAGGCGAACAAGGTGAAAGAGGTCACCTTCAACCCCAACTCGCAACAGATCAAGTTCGAGCTCAAGCCTGCCCTGGGGTCGCCGGCCGACGCCAAGGGTGAAAGCGGAAAAGTCAACTACCCGAGCGCTGAGTCCCAGGCCAACTACGAGAAGATTCTTCAGGCCCACCACGTGCGTTATGGCTCGAAGGGCACCGGTTCCTCGCCCTGGCTTTCAATCCTCGGCTATTTGCTCCCCTTCGCGCTCTTCCTCGGAGTCTGGATCTTCATCATGAACCAGATGCAGGGCGGCGGCTCGAAAGTGATGAGCTTCGGCAAGAGTCGCGCTAAGCGGATGACGCCGGACGCGCCCAAGATCACCTTCCGCGACGTCGCCGGGGTGGACGAGGCGGTTGAGGAACTGCAGGAGATCAAGGAGTTCCTCGAGAATCCGAAGAAGTTTCAGGCGCTCGGGGCGCGCATTCCCAAGGGCGTTCTGCTCTACGGGCCTCCCGGAACCGGCAAGACGCTGCTCGCACGCGCCGTCGCCGGTGAGGCCGGTGTGCCCTTCTTCTCGATCTCCGGCTCCGACTTCGTGGAGATGTTCGTGGGCGTCGGTGCCAGCCGCGTGCGCGATCTGTTCGAGCAGGCCAAGCAGGCGGCGCCCTGCATCGTCTTCATGGACGAGATCGACGCCGTCGGGCGGCACCGCGGCGCCGGGCTGGGCGGTGGCCACGACGAGCGCGAGCAGACGTTGAACCAGTTGCTGGTCGAGATGGACGGTTTCGAGCTGAAGGACAACATCATCCTGATCGCGGCCACCAACCGGCCCGACATTCTCGATCCGGCCCTGCTTCGCCCAGGCCGCTTCGATCGCCAGATCGTCGTCGACCGGCCTGATCGCATTGGCCGCCGGAAGATCCTCA
>DATCCQ010000141.1:0-13190 GCA_036511185.1 Gaiellaceae bacterium | reverse complement strand
AGTAACCTCGCTGCTCGACTCCTGGGAACGCATTCTGCGATCCGGTCAGGCCGTCACGTAGGTTGAGCGCGCGTCTTGAGCCGCGCTCCGGCGCGAAAGATCTACGAGTAATCCGGCGCCGTTGTCGGCTTCGTCGCTGAGCTCAGTGCGCCTCGGCGGGCTCGGGCCAGCGCAGGCGCCGAGCGAGCCAAAGCGCGAGGTAAACGAGCGAGACGAGCACCGGCACCTCGATCAACGGGCCGACGACGCCCGCCAGCGCCTGCCCCGAAGTTGCGCCGAAGACGCCCACGGCCACCGCAATCGCCAGTTCGAAGTCATTCGAGGCGACCGTGAAGGCGAGGCTCGCGGTCTGGGCGTAGGGCATCCGCATCAGCCGTCCGGCGCCGAAGCCGGCAATCCACATCACGGCGAAGTAGGCGAGCAGCGGCAGTGCGATCCGCGCCACATCCAACGGACGGGAAGTGATCTTGTCGCCCTGGATGGCGAACAACAGCACGATCGTGAAGAGAAGCCCGTAGAGCGTGATCGGAGCGATACGCGGGATGAAGCGGCTCTCATACCAGTCGCGGCCGCGCCGCTTGAGACCGATCCGGCGCGTCAGGAAGCCGGCTGTGAGCGGGATACCGAGGAAGATCAACACCGTGCGAGCGATCTCCCAGATACCCGGTTGGAAGCCCTGCGTGTCGAGGCCGAGCCAGCCCGGCAAGACGCTGAGATAGAAGTAGCCGAGCAGCGAGTAGGCGACGACCTGGAAGAGTGCGTTGAAGACGACGAGAACCGCCGCCCGCTCGCGGTCTCCACGGGCGATGTCGTTCCAGACCAGCACCATGGCGATGCAGCGCGCCAAGCCGACGATGATGACCCCAGTGCGGTAGGCCGGCTGGTCGGCGAGCAGCAGCCAGGCCAGCGCGAACATCAGTGCCGGCCCGACGAGCCAGGAGAGGAAGAGCGAGACGCCAAAGAAGCGCCGGTCCGAGACGCCGTCATGGCTCATCCGGCCGAGATCCTCGTAGCGCACCTTCGCGAGTACCGGGTACATCATCAGGAGCAAACCGGCAGCGATCGGCAGGCTGACCGTGCCGACCTGGAGCTTGTCGAGCCAATCGTTGATACTAGGCAGGAGCGCCCCCAGCCCCAGCCCGGCGGCCATCGCCAGCCCGATCCAGAACGGCAGAAAGCGGTCAAGCGTTGACAGTTTCCGCAGTACAGCCGTTTCGTCTAGAGCCGATGAGCCGCGCGTGCGATCGGTTACTTCGGTCAATTCTCTCCGTCTTCTGCGAGCTCTCTGAGCAGCTGCTCGACGCGAGATGCGATCTCGTCTCGGATCTCGCGCACGCGCTCGAGCGGCTTCTCTTTGGGATCCTCGAGATTCCAGTCGATGTAGCGCTTTCCGAGAATGACCGGGCAGGCGTCGCCGCAACCCATCGTCACGACCACGTCGGCCCATTCAGCGTCGGCGAGTTCGAGACGGTGCGGCACCCGGGCGGAGAGATCGATGCCGAGCTCACGCATGGCCTCCACGACCTCGGGGTGGACGGCGTTTGCGGGCTGAGTGCCGGCAGAGCGCGCCTCGTAGCGTCCCTCCGCCGCGCGCGTGAAGAGCGCCTCGGACATCTGCGAGCGGCCGGCATTCCCGATGCAGACAAAGAGGACGTTCATCCGCAACACTTGCCCTGCGCACGATTACCGGCGAGGGGGAGCGGTCTTGCAATCGGCCTGGCACCCTTTGGCCTGACGGCCTTGACGATCGCCGCGTGCAGACCGTCCTCAACCTCGTGCGTGAACCCGATCGCGATCTGCTCGAACCCTGCCGCCTGCAAGCCCTGTTCGTACTCGCTCTTGGATAGGGCGCCGGCGATGCAGCCCGAGTAGCTGCCGCGCTCGGCCCGCTCGGCTGGCGAAAGGCGGTCCTCCGCCACAACATCCGAGATGCCGATTCGCCCGCCCGGCTTGAGTACACGCGCCATCTCCACGAGCACGGCGGGCTTGTCGATCGAGAGGTTGATCACGCAGTTGGAGATGACGACGTCGACCGACTCGGCCGGGAGTGGGATCTGCTCGATCACGCCCTTGAGGAAGATAGCGTTCGGGACGCCCGCCTTTTCGGCATTTTGCTGCGCCAGTGCCAACATCTCGTCGGTCATGTCGAGCCCGAAGGCGCGCCCCGTCTCGCCGACTCGCCGGGCTGAGAGGATCACGTCGATGCCGCCGCCCGAGCCCAGGTCGAGCACCGTCTCTCCCTCATGCAGGTCGGCGACGGCGATCGGGTTGCCGCAACCGAGCGAGGCCAACGTGGCGGTATCGGGAAGCTCGTCGCGCTCGCCGTCGCTGTAACTCGCCGCGCCGAAAGCATCGCTAGCGGCTTTCTCGTCGCTGCAACAGGCCTTTCCGCCCTTCTCGCTGACGCTGCGCGCAGCTTCGGCGTAGCGGCGGCGCACTTCCTCTCGCAGCTCCTGCGCAGAATTCGTCACCGGTTTTCTCCTTCCAGATCGATCAGGCCGGCGAGCTTGCTCACGGCCTCGTGATTGAGAGAGAAGAAGGCCCACTTACCGCGCTGCTCGCGCTCGAGCAGCCCGGCCTCGACCAGCTTCTTCATGTGATGGCTGACGGTCGGTTGAGCGAGACCGAGCGGCCGCGTCAGATTGCAGATACAGACCGGCTCGCGGTTCGTAGCCAGCAAGTTCACTATCTTCACCCGGTGTGGATCTCCGAGCGCTGCGAAGAGCCGAGCCGTGGCTTCGGCCTCCTCGTTCGACAGCGCCGGCGCAGCGAGCGCAGCGCAGCCGGCTACCGCTGTCGGCAGCTCGGTCATAGCGGGCGGAAGCCGTAGCGGAGCATGTTCTGAAACATGCGATCGCGCTCGCCTTCGGCGATGCAGGTTGCGTCACAGGCGGTCGCGCAGCGCTCGCAGAATTCGAGCTTCAGCGCCTTCTTCTCTTCGTGTTGATTGAGTTTCATTACTTACTCCCTTCTGCGATCAGTTCGCTTGGACTGCCGGTGTAGGCGCGAGCACGGGGTCAAGCTCGCTAACGACTTCGTCATAGATCCGCTCGCTCTCCCCCGCCTCTACCAAAACGTGCTTCGCTTTCATAACGCCTCTGTTCTCGAGCTGAATCGAGCTCGTGACCGCAACACCGTGCTCGGCCAGCAGGCGACTGGCGCAGGCCAGCGGGCAGCCGGAGACGGCGATGACCGACCGTCCAGAAAGGGCCGATGCATACGGTGGCCCGGCCTCGATACCGACAGCCTCGGCGCAGGACATCTCCGCCAGGCCGGCCTGGTCGAGTCGGATCGCGATCTCGTTGCTCAGCTGCCCGAGGTTAGAGGCGCCGGAGCACGCATAGACGAGCGGCTCGGACTGCGAATCGGCGGCGGGGACGTCGTTCATATCTTCTCCTTCTCTTGCTCGATCATATCGATTGTTATCGATGCATCGATCTTAATCAATATGTCCGTTCCCTGTCAAGTCCGTCGCCACGAATGGCTCGAACAGTCTCGACCGCTGGCATTTCTCGGAGTCCCGGGCGCCCCTTTACCCATCCGCCACCCCCCACCCTCCCACGGGGCGGAGCACGGTATCGAGAAAAGGCGCGCAGGAATGTATCGACTTCGATCCGGAACGGCGCCGTACCGCGTAAAGAACAAGGGAATGGAACGTCCCGCTTATAGGTAAAACGCTAAGTCCGAGCAGGTAGCGTCGCGGCGGATCGAGCGCTAGAGCCCAAGCGCGCGCGTGACCGCGGTGTAGTCCGCGTCAACCACCGGAGGCTTGGGCACGGACTTGATCGTGATGTCCGGGTCCTTGAGCCCGTGCCCGGTGAGAACGCAGACGACCTTCGCGCCCTCGGGCGCTCCGAACTTGAGCAGGCCGGCGACCGAGGCGGCCGACGCGGGCTCGCAGTAGACGCCTTCGCTGGTGGCGAGCAGCGACTGCGCGGCGAGGATCTCCTCGTCGCTGACGATGTTTACGGAGCCACTCGACTCGCTGATCGCGTCCTCGGCGCCCTTCCAGGAAGCAGGGTTGCCGATGCGAATGGCCGTGGCGACCGTGGACGGGTTCTCGATCGGGTGGCCGTGCACGAGCGGCGCCGCTCCTTCGGCCTGGAAGCCGTGCATCTGCGGCGTGTGAGTCGAGATGCCCGCCTCCAGATACTCGCGGTAGCCCTTCCAGTAGGCGGTGATGTTGCCGGCGTTACCGACCGGGATGCAGTGGATGTCGGGCGCGTCGCCCAGCACGTCCACGATTTCGAAGGCACCTGTCTTCTGCCCCTCGATGCGGAAGGGGTTGATCGAGTTGACTATCTCGAGCCCGGCCTTCTCGCCCAGTTCGCGCACGATCTCCAGCGCGCGGTCGAAGTTGCCGCGAATCTCGAGCACGCGCGCGCCGTAGGCGAGCGCCTGGGCCATCTTGCCGAGCGCGATCTTGCCCTCGGGCACGAGCACGGCGCAGGTCATGCCCGCGCGACCGGCGTAAGCCGCCGCCGAGGCGGAGGTGTTGCCGGTGGAGGCGCAGATGACCGCCGGCGCCTTGCGCTCGAGCGCCTTGGAAATGGCCATCGTCATGCCCCGGTCCTTGAACGAGCAGGTCGGATTGAGCCCCTCGAACTTAAGCCAGACTCTGGCGCCGACACGCTCGGAGAGGCGCGCGGCCTCGATCAAGGGCGTGCCGCCCTCGAGCAGGGTTATGACCGGCGTCTGCTCGGAGACGGGCAGGAAGCGCCGGTACTCCTCGATTACGCCTCTCCATCCCGCTCTCACAGCGGGCTCATGCACTGGCGTTGCGGACATGCAGCGAAAGTAGCACATGCCTCGCCGGCGCCTTACGGTGGAGCGGCCAACGCGGCGCTCGTTACGGAGCGGCACCGTCTTACCGCGCCACTAACGGCGCGAATGCTCGACCTTTACGCGCGCAGAAGAAAGCCCCAGGTCGATTGCCCGGGAGGTGGTACGCTCCAAAGGTGGAGGGGCTCGCGGAGCGCCGGGAATGATAGGGAGGCGCGACCTATCAGGTCAGGCCTCAGGCCGAGTAGACCGCGCCCTGATTCCGCTGCGCCAGCCCACGAATAGACTCTCCGGGATCGCCGTGGTCGCCTCGATCCTAGGCGGAAAGCCGCACTACATTCACTTCGGTTGGTTTCAGATCTCGGTAGCGAATCTCGTAGTGATCGTGCTCATGATCGTCGTCTTTGCACTTGCGATCCTCCTACCCTTTCCTCGAGGACGCGAGAAGCGATGAGCACGTACGAAGAGCCAAGCACCTGGACAGGGCGCGTTCGACGGACGGTTTTCGGCGCACTCCCGCCCGAGAAGCTGCTGGCCGAGCATCAGCCCGTCTACGTCTCATCGTGGGTCTACGTGTTCGGCGTCCTGACGATCGCTTCGCTCGTCGTAGTGGTCGGCTCGGGGGTGGTGCTGGTGATCTTCGGCCCGACTTGGTGGCATGTCTCCGGCATCGGGCGCTTCGTCAACAGCCTCCACCTCTGGTCGGCCGAAGCCTTCTTCTTCTTCATGGCCATTCACCTCTGGGCCAAGTTCAGCATGGCCGCCTGGCGAGGGCGCCGCGCGTTGACCTGGATGATCGGCGCGGTTTGCTTCCTCACCGCGATCGCCACCGCCTTTTCCGGCTACCTCTCGCAGCAGAACTTCGACTCCCAATGGATAAGCACGCAAGCCAAGGACGGACTCAACGCTTCTGGGATCGGCGCCGTCTTCAACGTCCTCAACACCGGCCAGATGCTCGTCTGGCATGTCCTGCTACTGCCGCTCGTCCTGATCATGTTCGTCGTCGTTCACGTACTGCTCGTGCGCCTGCGCGGTGTCGTTCCGCCGCTTCCGGCCCGCACGCCGAATGCGGCGGCGAAGGATGACCCGGACTTCCCGAGCGCACCCGATCCGGCGCTCGAGTGGAAGGGCGCCAAGCGGCGCTACGACCTGATCAAGGAGTTGGTGGCTGCGGTCGGCGTGATCCTGCTGCTCGCGGTCGTCTTCGCGGCGGTCTTCTCCTCGCCCGACGAGAAGCCGGTGACCATCGCCCGCTGGGCCAACGCCACTCCGGCGGACTTCCTCGCCACCGCGACCTCGGAGCTCGCGGGAGCGAGTGATTCCGCCACCTACGGACCGCCCTACACCCAGACTCCGGGAACCGGGCAGAACGTGATCGATTCCTTTTCGCTCGCCCGCCTGGCGGGAGTTCGCATTCCGATCAACAGCGCTCGGGATTTCGTGCTGCGCCCGCTTGGCATTCCGGGCAAGAGCGACCCGGCGCTGGCGGTGGCGCTGGCTGACTATAGATCGGCCTCCACCTCGCAGCGCCGGCGCTGGACGAAGAACTACACCAAGGCGCTCGGGAAGGTCTCGTTCTCCGCGGGCGCACCGGTCGTCGCGTCCGGGAGTTACGGGCCGGTGGCTCTGATGATGCGCAACCTACTCGACCAGGCCCGAAGCGGCGGCCTGGACGGCGCCCTACTCGCGAATGGTCGCTTCTACCAGACTGACTACACGAAGCCGCTGCTCTTCCTCTCGGACGGAACGTACCTCTCCGATCTGGCTCAGAAGCAGAACCTGCTCGGCGGTCAGTGGGGAATGATGAACGAGACCGGCAACTATCCGGGACAGGCTTGGCTGTGGCTCTACACGGCCTGGTACCAGGTGCCGCCCTTCACCAGCTCGGCTAACGCCGACGCGCAGATCTGGGCGATCATGGCCATCCTCTCGCTCGCTCTCGTCTGCGTGCCGTTCCTGCCGTTGATAAGGAGCTTGCCGAGACACCTTCGCCTCTACCGTCTGATCTGGCGCGACTACTACCGGCGCGTAGAAAAAGGCACTTCGTAGAAACCGACACGCCCACGAACGCGGGCGAACAGCTGTCGATCGTCTCCTGCGCGGGTGTGTCAAACGTTGGGCCCGGGAATAGAATGGATCTCTTGTGCTTCTCGAAGGACGAAAAGCGATCGTTACCGGCGCCTCGAGCGGCATCGGCAAGGCGACCGCACAAAGACTGGCCGTCGAGGGCGCTCTCGTCTGCCTGAACTACCACTCCGGCGCCGACAAGGCGGGCGCCGAGCAGGGGGTTGAGGAGATCATCAAGGCGGGCGGCAAGGCTATCGCGCTTCAGGCCGATGTCGGTAGCGAAGACGGCGTGATCCGTCTCGTCTCTGAGACCGCGAAGGAGCTCGGCGGGCTCGATCTGCTCGTCAACAACGCCGGCATCGAGAACCAGGTGGCGCTGACCGAGATGCCGCTCGCCGACTGGGAGCGGATCCTGCGTACGAATCTGACCGGCGCCTTCCTCTGCCTGCGCGAGGCCGCCAAGCTGATGGTCGCCGCGAAAGGCGGAGTCATCGTCAACGTCTCGAGCGTGCACGAGTTCATTCCCTGGCCGGGCTACGCGCACTACTGCAGCTCGAAGGGCGGGCTCAAGCTTTTGATGGAGACGGCCTCGAGAGAGCTGGCGGCAAGCGGTGTGAGGGTCGTGAACGTGGCGCCGGGCGCAATCACGACGCCGATCAACGAGCGGCTACTCGAGCATCCGAAGGAAGAGCACGCCGTCGAGGCGGAGATTCCGCTCGGACGGATGGGAAAGGCTGAAGAGGTGGCTGCCGCAATCGCCTGGGTGGCGAGCGACGAGGCCGGCTACGTGACCGGAACGACGCTCGTCGTCGACGGCGGTATGTCCCTCTACCCGAAGTTCGTCTGAGCGATCGATGACGCCCCGGTCTACCAGCCGATTACTAACTCACGGAGCCTCGACACTTATCGCCGACTTAGGCGAGGCACTGACGACGAAGGCGGGTGACGTCTTCTGCCTCTGCGCCAGTACGGGCGATATCGACTCCTCGGTCTCGCTGGCTCACGGCCTCTACTTCCACGACACTCGCTTCCTCGACCGCGCGGTCCTTCGCCTCGGCGACGAGCCTCTCTCGGTTCTGCTCTCGAGCGCCGACGAAGACGACCGTTCGGTGAGCGAGCTCACCAATCCCGATCTCGAGCTGAAGCGCGGGAACGTCATCCCCAAGCAGCAGATCGGTATCCGCCGTGAGCGCAAGCTCGGCAAGCCCATCAGCGAGGCGATCTTCTTTCGCAACTTCGGGCTCGAGTCGGTGACGCTGGAATTCGAGCTCGAGTTCGCGGCCGGCTTCGACAGCATGTTCGCCATACGCGGCGCCGAGATCGGGCAGCGAGGCAAGCTGCGTGAGCCGAGCTGGAGCGGGAGTCGCCTCAAGTTTCGCTACGACGGCGCCGACGGGCGTTTGCGCACGACCACGCTCTCTTTCGATCCGAAGCCCAGCCGGACTAGCGCAAACGCGGTGGCTCGCTATCGACTCGAGCTCGCTCCCGCTGAAAGCAAGTGCATACGCGTCGAGGTCGAGATCGCCGACAAGGGCCCGGGAGCGCTGGAAACCGCGCCCGTTGCCTGGCGACGGAGTCCCAGCTTCTCGAACGTCAGCATTACGTCCGACAATCCCCTCTTCAACCGTGTTCTCGAGCGCTCCTTTGCCGACCTGGAGATGCTCGCAACCCGCGAGCGCGGCGAGGTCTTCTTCGCGGCCGGGGTGCCCTGGTTCGTCTGCCTCTTCGGCCGAGACAGCATCATCACGGCGCTCGAGACGGTCGCCAACAACCCGCGCATCGCCGCCGAGACTCTGATCCTGCTCGCTCGCTACCAGGGCAGGCACCACGACGAGTGGCGCGACGAGGAACCGGGCAAGATCCTGCACGAGCTGCGCGTCGGCGAGATGGCGAACCTGGGTGAGGTTCCGCAGACGCCCTACTACGGCACCGTTGATGCGACGCCGCTCTTCCTCTGCCTGCTGGCCGAGTACGTGCGCTGGACGGGAGATCTCGGTCTCTTTTGCAAGCTCGAGAAGAACGTGGAGCGCGCTCTGAGCTGGCTCGACACGATCGCCGACCACGACGGTGACGGCTTCGTCGACTACGTCTCACTTTCGGAGAAAGGCCTCGCCAACCAGGGCTGGAAGGACTCCGGGAACTCGATCGCCAACAGCGACGGCTCGCCGGCCGAGCCTCCGCTGGCGCTCGTCGAGGTACAGGGGTACGTCTACCGTGCACGCCTCGACATGGCCTGGCTGTATCGGCTTACCGACCGCCCGGACAAGGCAAAGAGCCTCGAACGTGAGGCGCAAGCGCTGCGCAAGCGCTTCCAGAGCGCTTACTGGCTACCCAACCTGCGCTATCTCGCCGTCGCGCTGCAGAAGGACGGTCGCCCGGTCGAAGCGATTTCCTCCAACCCCGGCCAGGCACTGTGGTCGGGGATTGTGAGCGCCCGGCACGCCCGCGCAGTCGCTCGCACGCTGCTCTCGAAGCGGATGTTCAGCGGCTGGGGTATCCGCACGATGGCCGAGGGAGAGGCAGCCTACAACCCGCTCGACTACCAGGTCGGCGCCGTCTGGCCGCACGATAACGCGATGATCGCCGCCGGGCTCAAGCGCTACGGCTTCAGCGAGGACGCACTGCGAGTGTTCACTGCGATTTACCAGGCGGCCAGCCGCTTCTCGAGCTACCGCCTACCCGAAGTCTTCGCCGGCCTCGACCGCCGTGACTCGCCCGAGCCGGTGCGCTATCCCGTCGCCTGCACGCCCCAAGCTTGGGCCGCCGGCGCGATTCCCTACATGCTGCGAACAGCGCTTGGGCTGGAGCCGGATGCGACGGAGAACATGCTTCGCATCGTGCGTCCAGCGTTACCGGACTGGCTTGGCGAGGTCAGCGTGCGCGGGCTGCGGGTGGGCGAGGCGACGGTCGACCTCCTCTTCCGGCGCCATCACGGCGAGACTTCGGTGTTCGTGCTCGAGCAGCGTGGCCCGCTGCACGTGCGCGTAGAGTGGTAAAGGAGCTACCGCATGCGACGACTGACTTCCGTGCCCCACCGTCTCGCGCTCCGCGCCGACCGGTATCTGGGAGCGGCGGCCAGCCACGTCACCCGTAACCACCACCGGCGCCGCTTCAGGCGAATCGACCGGCTCGGAGCACTCGATCCTCCTGCGGGCGACTGGGCCGCCGGTGAGCCGCCGCCGCGCCAGGGATGTTCGCTCGAGATTCTGATCGACGGTGCCGAAGCGCTGCCCCGGATAGTGGCGGAGCTCGAGCGAGCCGAGTCGCATATCCACATCGCCGGCTGGTACTTCACGCCCGAATTCGCCCTGACGCGTGACGCGGAGCCGGCGATTCTGCGCAATCTCCTGGCCGAGCTTGCCGAACGAGTCGAGGTACGCGTGCTGGTCTGGGCGGGAGCGCCGCTGCCGCTGAATCGGCTGTCACGAGCGACGGTACGAAGGGTGCGCGAAAGCCTCTGCCGCGGGTCGCAGATCCAGTGCGCTCTCGATGCGAAAGAACGGCCGATGCACTGCCACCACGAGAAGACGATCGTGATCGATGACCGGGTCGCTTTCGTCGGCGGAATCGATCTGACCTCGGAAGGTGGTGATCGCTTCGACTCGAGCGCCCATCCAGCTCGCCGCGCGATCGGCTGGCACGATGCGAGTGCGCGGATCACGGGCCCGGCTGTCGCCGACGTCGCAGAGCACTTTCGAATGCGCTGGCTGGAAGTGACAGGCGAGGAGCTCGCCCGTCCCGGTACGGTCGCGCCCGCCGGGAAGGTCGAGCTGCAGATCGTGCGAACGGTGCCGGAGCGTATCTATACGGCAGTACCGCGCGGTGACTTCAGCATCCTCGAGTCGTACTTACGGGCGCTGAGCTCCGCCCGGCGGCTGATCTACCTGGAGAACCAGTTTCTCTGGTCGCCGGAGATCGCATCGATCTTATTCGACAAGCTCGCGAGCCCGCCGGCCGACGACTTCCGGCTGCTGCTCGTCCTGCCGGCGAAGCCGGTCGGCGGCGGCGACGACACGCGGGGGATACTCGCTGAACTCGTCGAAGCGGACGCCGGCGCCGGGCGTCTGCTCGCCTGCGCGCTCTTCGCACGGTCGGGCCGGCTCGCCGATTCCGTCTACGTGCACGCCAAGATCGGCATCGTCGACGACGCGTGGCTGACGGTCGGTTCTGCCAACCTCAACGAGCACTCCCTCTTCAACGACACCGAGATGAATATCGTCACTCACGACCCCGCCCTGGCTCGGCAGACGCGCCTTCGCCTCTGGTCCGAGCACCTCGAGTTACCGAGAAAGGAGATCGACGGCGAATCGGCTCGGGTGATCGACGACGTCTGGAAGCCGATCAGCAAGGAACAGCGAGCACGCCGTCAAGCGGGCCAGCCGTTGACGCACCGGCTCGTTTGGCTCCCGCATGTCTCGAAGCGCTCGGAGCGCTTGCTCGGTCCCGTCCAGGGGCTTCTTCTCGATGGCTAGTAAAGCGAGGGGCGCCGCCCCCGTTATCGATCAAGAGCCTCCAGCGGCTCGTCCTCAGCCACGGACGGGGGGATGGCACTTCGCGGAGTGGGCGAGCGAACTTGTGGGCACGTTCCTCATGCTCTTTCTGGGATTCTGCGTCGTCGTAATTCTCATCAGCCCCGCCTCGCCGCTGCGCGGCGACGTGCCCTGGAGCGGGCTGCGGTTCGTAACGATCGGGCTGACGTTCGGCCTGCTCGTCGCCGCGGTCGCGCTCTCGCCGCTCGGTCGCAGGAGCGGAGCGCACCTCAATCCCGCTGTCACGTTCGGCTTCTGGCTGCGGGGCCACATTCACCTGCACGACCTGGCCGGGTACGCGATCGGCCAGGCGCTCGGCGCGCTCGCGGCGGCGGCGCTTCTGCAAGGAGTCTGGGGCAGCTGGGCGAGCCGGATCGACGACGCCGCAACGATCCCGACTGTCTCGGCGCCCGCCGCGGCCGGCATCGAATGCGGGCTGACGGCGGTGCTAGTCCTCGTGGTCTTCGCCTTTCTCTCCTCGGCGAGAACGGCGCGCTGGACGCCGGCGGCGGTCGCAGTCGTCCTGCCGATCCTGGTTCGGATCGGCGCCCCCTACACCGGCGCCAGCATGAATCCGGTGCGAACTCTCGGGCCTGCCGTCGTTTCCGGCAACCAGCGCGCTCTTTGGGTCTTTTTCGTCGGGCCTTTCGCCGGGGCGGCCTGCGCGGTACTGGCGCTCACGCTGCTGGCGCCCGGGCGGACGACCCTGACCGCCAAGCTCTTCCACGACCAGCGCTATCCGAGCACCGGAAAGACGCTCCTCCCGTCACAACCGGCCGGCGCGGCGGTCGCGCGCGGGCTGCCGTCGAATCCGAACGAGCCGGCTTGACTATGGCGGACGATCTCGAGGAGCTCGGCGCCGCCTCCAACGGCAACCTCAGAGATTGAGCCGATCGTCTAGGCGCTCACACCGGGACCGTCCGGGTGGTGCTTCTTGTACACCGGGTGGCCGTGGTCCGGATGGGGGTGCCACTGCAGGCGCCAGCAGCCGAGGACATGGCAGTTGTGATGCCTCAGCCAGAGGTAGAGCGCGCTGACGAACGCCGTGATGAGCGTGACGTCGGCGAGCGGCCCGCTGACGAAGTTGTAGCCACCCTTCACGGGCCAATGAATCAGGTAGTGCAGGCTGGCGACGAGCATGCGACCAGACTACTGCAACCTCCGGCGGATAACGGGAGCATGACCGATTCGCGCGCTCGCGCGGCCCGCCCTCAATCGTCTCCCGGCTCGACTAGCCCGTCCCGGCTCGGAAGGTGATGCCGCCGAGCGTGGCATGGACGAGCGACCCGCTGAAGTTCTCCGGCTCTACGACACTGCCGTTGGAGTCGATGTAGATGGAAACCAAGAGGAAGAACGGGGCATTGCAGACGCCGAAAGCTGCCGATCTGACAGCGACGATGATCGCCTTGCCAGAGTGCGGCAGGCCCAACGCTCTCTCTAACCTAACCGGCAGGAACCCCCAACCGTCGCCATCTTCAGCGTCGAAGACGAGGGTATTCGCTACGAAAACTGCCGTACTCTTATCGACCCTCGCGGTGCCAGGGTGTAGGCTCGAAGCGTGGATCCCGAGCGAGCACGCGAACTGCTTTCCCGCGAGCGTAAGCGGATCGAGGAAACTATCCGCGAGCTGACGCCGCGCGAGAGCGACGAGCCGACGACCGACCAACACATGGCCGATCAAGCATCGGACGTGTACGAAGCTGAACTGGACGAAGGCCTGTCCGACGACCTGCGGGTCGGACTGGCGGCTGTTGAACGCGCCGAGCAGAGGCTTGCCGCCGGCAGCTACGGATTGTCGATCGAGAGCGGCGA
>DATCCQ010000140.1:0-5040 GCA_036511185.1 Gaiellaceae bacterium | reverse complement strand
CGGGAGCATCGGCTTCAGATACTCAGCCTCGAAAGCGTGCCAGATCTCGTCCGGCGTCACTTCACCGCCCTCGCTGTCAGCGATCTTCTGAATCGATTTGGAGAACTCGATCTGCAGGCGCCGCGGCAGCTCCAGATGGTGCTCGGTCTTGAGCACGTAGGCCACGCCGCCTTTGCCCGATTGGCTGTTGACGCGGATGATCGCCTCGTAGGAGCGGCCCACATCCTTGGGATCGATTGGCAGGTAAGGCACCTCCCAGGCTTCGCCTGCCGGCTTCTTGGCCCAGGCTTCCATGCCCTTGTTGATCGCGTCCTGATGCGAGCCCGAAAAAGACGTATAGACGAGATCGCCGGCATAGGGTTGGCGCGGAGAAACGCGTAGCTGGTTGCAGTATTCCCAGACGCGCCGCACGTCATCGATATCCGAGAAATCGAGCTTCGGATCGACGCCCTGGCTGAACATGTTCATCGCCAGCGTGACGAGATCGACGTTGCCCGTGCGCTCGCCGTTACCGAAGAGCGTGCCTTCGACTCGGTCGGCGCCCGCTAGCAAAGCCAGTTCGGTTCTCGCGATGGCCGTACCGCGATCATTGTGCGGATGCAACGAGATGATGGCGCGATCGCGGCGGTCGAGGTGGCGGCAGAACCACTCGATCTGGTCGGCGTGAGCGTTGGGCGTCGACGTTTCGACCGTGGCCGGCAGGTTGAGGATCACCTTGCGGTCGGGCGTCGGTTGCCAGACGTCGAGCACGGCGTTGCAGACTTCGAGTGCGTAATCCATCTCGGTTGTCGTGAAGTGCTCAGGCGAGTACTCGAAGCGAACATCGCTGTCGGGTAGCGACGCGGCGTGCTGGAGGCACCACTCGGCGCCGCGGACGGTGAGCTTCTTGACACCCTCGCGGTCGGTGTGAAAGACGACGCGGCGAAAGAGCTCGGAGGTCGCACTGTAAAGGTGGACGATCACGTTGCGCGCCCCGCGCAGGCTCTCAAAGGTGCGCTCGATCAGGTCTTCTCGGGCTTGGGTCAGCACCATGATCGAAACGTCGTCGGGTATTCGATCGTTCTCAATCAGCTGACGGAGGAAATCGAAATCCGTCTGCGACGCCGCCGGGAAGCCGACCTCGATCTCCTTGAAGCCGATCTCGAGCAGAAGGTCGAAGAGCCGCTGCTTGCGTGCCGGGTCCATCGGGTCGATCAGCGCCTGGTTGCCGTCGCGAAGGTCGACGGAGCACCAGATCGGGGCCTTGGTGATGGTTTTGGACGGCCAGGCCCTATCCGGTAGCTCGATCGCCGGATAGGCCCTGTACTTGGTGATTGGCATGCGACTCATCTCGTTTCCTCGCTCGGACTGATTTCGGCCATAAAAAAGCCCCCAAGCCCTAAGGCGGTGGAGGCGGAAGGCGACCGGACCGGGGTTTATTTACCCGGCGGCCGCCAAGCTAAGCAGGAGGGTCTGGCTCTTCGTTCGCTTCAACATTGCCTTCACAAGCCTAGCTACGACCCGCCGCCCCCGCAAGAATACGGCCTCTGGGCAGCGCTTCGGGCAACGGTTCTCCCGTCCTGTATAGGGCCTTCTTTGATACTTCTTTGCCCCAAGAGCGCCTGCCCGAGCGGGCGGCGTTGTTCGAACAACCGTCGAGTAGTGACTATGGCAGGAGAAATGAGCGCAGAGGCGCTTCGCTCGCGCGCCGCCGAAGTGTGGTTGACGTGCGCATTCTTATCGGGAGCCTTTCGGGCCGAGCGCCCGCGCTGCCGAGCCACCGATCGGGTGGGCAGGCTTCTTCTTCAAGGCCAGAGTCACTGATTCGACGTCGGCGCGTAAACACGAGAGAAAGGGATAGATAGATGCGCTACGTCTGGGATTTTGATGAGCCGTCGGACGGCGGCAAGGCACTACTCGGCGGCAAGGGCGCCGGGCTTGCGGAGATGACGCAGATCGGGATGCCCGTTTGCGGCGGTTTCACCGTCTCGACCGATGCCTGTCGCGCGTACATGCGCGAGAGCAAGGTGCCGGCAGGGCTGGACAAGGAAGTCGATGAGCACATCGCCAAGCTCGAGCAGCAATCGGGAAAGAAATTCGGCGATTTGAAAGATCCGCTACTGGTTTCGGTGCGCTCAGGCGCTGCCGTCTCGATGCCGGGGATGATGGACACCGTCCTCAACCTCGGTCTCAACGACGCCGCTGCGGCCGGTCTTGCCGAGGCGACGGGCAATCCCCGCTTCGCCTACGACTGCTACCGCCGCCTGGTTCAGATGTACGGCGAGGTCGTAGATGAAATCCCGGATCACTACTTCGAGGACGCGCTGACCGAGCTCAAGGCCAAGCGCGGAGTCAAGAACGATGCCGAGCTGACGGCCGACGACCTCAAGGAGCTGTCTGACACCTTCATCGCCATCTACGAGAAGGAGAAGGGCCACAAGTTCCCACAGGATCCGCGCGAGCAGCTGATGCGCTCGACCGAGGCCGTCTTCGACTCCTGGGAGACCCCGCGCGCCCGCGTTTACCGCGATCACGCCGGCATCCCGCACGACCTCGGCACGGCGGTCAACGTCTGCCAGATGGTGTTCGGCAACCGCGGCGAGAACTGTGGCACCGGCGTCTGCTTCACGCGTAACCCCTCCACCGGCGAAGAGGGCCTATACGGCGAGTTCCTGCTCAACGCTCAGGGTGAGGACGTCGTCGCCGGTATTCGCACGCCGCAGCCGCTCGAGGAAATGGAGAAGCCCTTCCCGCAGGCCTTCAAGGATCTGGTCGAGTCGATGAAGACGCTCGAGCAGTACTACCACGACATGCAGGACATGGAGTTCACGGTCGACGAGGGCAAGCTCTACCTGCTCCAGACCCGATCCGCCAAGCGCACCGCACGTGCCGCGCTCAGAGCGGCCGTCTCGATGGTCGAGGAGAAACTGATCGACAAGGAAGAGGCCGTCAAGCGGATCAACCCCGATCAGCTCGATCAACTGCTGCACCCGATGATCGACCCCAAGGCCAAGATCGACGTGGCCGCCAAGGGCCTGAACGCCTCTCCGGGCGCCGCCAGCGGTAAGGCGGTCTTCGATGCCGACACCGCCGCCGAGCTTGGCAAGGCGGGCGAGAGCATCATCCTGATCCGTCCCGAGACGACCCCGGATGACATCCACGGCATGCTCGTATCGAAGGGCGTTCTAACGACCCGCGGCGGCATGACCTCGCACGCCTCGGTCGTCGCTCGCGGCCTCGGTATCCCCTGCGTCGCGGGTTGCGAAGCGCTCGTGCTCGACCTCGACGCGAAGAAGGCGAGCCTGGGTGGCAGGACCATCAGCGAGGGCGACATCATCACCATCGACGGCGGCAACGGCAGTGTCATCATCGGCGAGGTGCCGCTAGTTCCGCCCTCGATCAACGACGACTTCCGCGTCGTCCTGGAGTGGGCCGACGGATACCGCCGCCTCGGCGTTCGCGCCAACGGCGACACCCCCGACGATGCCACCAAGGCGCGCGAATTCGGCGCCGAGGGCATCGGCCTGTGTCGCACCGAGCACATGTTCATGGCGCAGGAGCGGCTCCCGGTCGTGCAGGAGATGATCCTGGCCACCAAGACCGAGGATCGCAAGAAGGCGCTCGACAAGCTGTTACCGATGCAACAGTCCGACTTCGAGGGCATCTTCGAGGCAATGGAGGGCCTGCCGGTTACCATTCGGCTGCTCGACCCGCCGTTGCACGAGTTCCTGCCCAAGCTGGAGGAGACCGACGACCCGATCGTGCGCGAGCGAATCGTCGCTCTGCACGAGTTCAACCCGATGCTCGGCACCCGCGGCTCGCGCCTCGGCATCCTCTACCCGGAGATCTACGAGATGCAGGTGCGGGCGATCGTGCGGGCCAGCAAGGCCGTCGAAGAGCGCACCGGTAAGCGGCCACTGGCCGAGATCATGCATCCGCTGATCGGCTTCGGCGAGGAGCTCAAGCGCATGCGCGAGCTGACCGAGAAGGTCATCGCCGAGGAGCAGGCCGGCGAGTTCCCGATCGGCACGATGATCGAGTTGCCGCGGGCCTGCGTCCGCGCCGACGACGTCGCCGAGTACGCCGACTTCTTCTCCTTCGGCACCAACGACCTGACCCAGACGACGATGGGCATCTCCCGCGACGACGCCGAGGGTAAATTCCTCACCAAGTACATCGAGGAGGGCGTCATCGCCCAGAACCCGTTCGCCTCGCTTGACCAGGGCGGTGTCGGCGATCTGATGAAGCTGGGCCTGAAGCGCGGCCGCAGCGTCAAGGCGAACCTCAAGGCCGGCATCTGCGGCGAGCACGGCGGCGATCCCGTCTCCGTGACCTTCTGCCACAACATCGGCCTGAACTACGTCTCCTGCTCGCCCTTCCGGGTGCCGCTGGCTCGCTTGGCCGCGGCGCAGGCGGCGCTGAATGAGGCGGCTACGGCTAAAGCCGAGGGCCGCTCGCTGCGCGAGGCTCAGGCGCTGGCGTTCGAATAAGGAGTAAGGGCACCGAGGTAGTACCTGGGGCGCCGCCGAGAGGCGGCGCCCTTTACTTATCCGGTGCGCCTCTACTGCCGCCTAGCCCATTTCCTTCTTGTAGTCGGCGATCAACTTGTCGTAGTCGAGCTCGTAGACGGCGTGCACGTCCCAGCTCATCAGATCCATGTAGGGCTGGAGCAGGTGCGTCACGTCGCGCTCCTCGCCCTCGATGAGCATGAAGCCAGCGCCACCGCCGGCGAGGTTGTACCAGCCCGTGATCTTCTCGGGCTGGTTGGTGCCTGCAGCGTCTTGCTCGACAACGCGTTTCCGCACATCTGTGATGGACGTGTGCGGATACCACTTGAAGCGGCAGTACCAGAGCATCGGAAACCTCCCCGTTGGTTACTTCGATGCTAGTACCGCTTCTCGTGACTATCGACAGGTAATTGCCCCGGTGTCAGGCACCGCGACCAACGGTGTCAGACACCATTGGAAAGAAACGCGGCGCGTCAAGGAACGGTTCATGCCGAGAGTGTGACGTCTTCGGGATTGCCGAGGGCGCTAGTCGAGCGCGATCTCGACGTCTTCG
>DATCCQ010000139.1:0-6247 GCA_036511185.1 Gaiellaceae bacterium | reverse complement strand
CCCGCCCGCGGGGTGGGTGAAAAGTACCGTCGAAAAGCGAACGAAAACGCACCTCGTCGTGCCTAATTCGTGCCGGAACTGCCTCGCGCCGCCCAGCGCTCGCAGAACGGGTTGCTAGCATCGCCGTAGTGACTCTCTTCTGGGCTTCGCTGGGCTTCATGATCGTCGCCTTCATCGTCGGCGCGGCCGTCCTCGTGCTGCGCGGGCTACAGATGAAAAAAGCCCTAAAAGGACTTCGTGGAGCGCTCAACCTCGAGCTGCAGAAAGTCTCCCTCGCCGGCGAGCGCACCAACGAACAGCTCGAGTCCGCCAAGAAGAAGTTCGAGCTACTGAACGGCAGCCTCAAGCGGTTCAGCACGGCACAGGCGCAGCTGCGCTTGATCAATGAGGCGCTCGGCGAGGCCGAGGCATTCGTGACGCGCGCCAGAGCCTTCATCCCCAGCAAGTGATGCGGCGGTGCCGGTAGCAGCCATCGATATCGGCACCAACACGACCCGGTTGATCGTGGCCGAGGTCGCGGGCTCGAAGCTCGAGGAGCTCGAGCGGCGTACCGTGATCACGCGCCTGGGCGAAGGCGTGGACAAGAGCGGCCTCCTTTCTGCGGACGGCATCGAGCGCGTCCACAAGACGCTCTCCGACTACAGCGAGATCGTCGAGCGGCTCGGCGCGTCTCCCACGCTCGTCGTGGCCACCAGCGCCGTTCGTGACGCTTCGAACGGCATCGAGTTCCTCGGCGAGATCGAGCGCCAATACGGCTTCAAAGTAAGGCTGCTCTCGGGAAGCGAGGAGGCTCTTTTAGCCTTCCGAGGCGCGACGAACGGACGTTCGCTGATGCGTTCCGTGCTCGTCGTGGATATCGGCGGCGGCTCGACCGAGCTGGTGCTCGGCGATGCCGGCGGCCCCAGCTTCCACGTCAGTCTCGACATCGGAGCGGTGCGCCTGACCGAGCGCTATCTGCACTCCGACCCGCCCACAACGGCCGAGCTCGAGCACTGCGCCGCAGCGGTACGCGAGCTCCTACTCGACCGCATCCCCGCCGGCGTGCTGCAGGCGCCGACAGCCGCGATCGGGAATGCGGGCACGATCACCACCATCGCCGCGCTCGACCAGAACCTGCCCGTATACGACCGCGAACTCGTCCACGGCTATTTGGTCACTCGTCAGGCCGTTCACGAGCAGCTGGCCCGGCTCGCCGCTCTCCCCCTCTCCGAGCGCCGCCAGGTGCCCGCGCTGGAGCCTGAGCGCGCCCCGGTGATCGTCGCCGGCGCGATCGTCTGTAGAGAGTTGCTCGACGTTTTCGCACTCGACACTATCGAGGCCAGCGAGCTGGATATTCTCGACGGTGCGGCGCTGCGCGCGGCCGAACTGCCGCAATAGTCTCGCTTAGGCAGTAGCAAAGAAACGGGCGCGCGTCCGCTAGACGTGAGCCGCTCGATCCTAATGCTCCCCCGGCACCTAGCACGACAGAGTGCCGGGGGAGGGACTTGAACCCTCACGTCCTAAGACACCCGATTTTAAGTCGAGCGCGTCTACCATTCCGCCACCCCGGCGCAGCTACGAGCATAGACCGTAGCCACCCCTTATAGCCGATTTATCCGCCGGTTACGTCCGCCGCGAGGACTACGCTGAGCGGTCCTCGTGCTGTCCTATCTGCTCATCGGACTGATCGTGCTCGTCGTCGTCGGCGCTGCGGCGCTGATCGCTGTGCTCACCTGGAAGAAGGGTCAAAGCGGCGAGCGCGAGCACGATCTCGACCGGCGCTTGCAGGCGCTCGTCGAAACGCTCGACCGTCGCCTGGGCGACCTGGACACAAAGGTGGACGGCCGCCTTAAGAGCGCCTCCGAAACCTCCGACCGGATCCACGAGCGGCTGGGCAAGCTGAGCGAGGCGACCGTGCAGATGAACGATCGAGTCAAGGATCTCGCCCGCTTGGAGCAGGCGCTCAAGCCGCCCAAGGCGCGCGGCGGATTTGGCGAGCTGCTGCTCGAGAACCTCCTCCGCGACAAGCTTCCGCCCTCGCACTACCAGCTTCAGTACGGCTTCAAAGGAGGCGAGCGGGTCGATGCCGTGATTCGCGTCGAGCGGCTCGTACCGGTAGACGCCAAGTTCCCGCTCGACAACTTCCACCGCGTCGTCGAGGCGACCGACGAAAGCGAGCGCCTGACGCACGAGAAGGCCTTCGGGCGCGATCTCAAGACGCACATCGACGCGATTGCCAACAAGTACATCCGCCCGGCCGAGGGGACCTACGACTTCGCCTTCATGTACGTCCCGTCCGAGTCGGTCTACTATGAACTGGTCTGCGGCAAGACCGGCGCCCTCTATTCCTACGCGCTCGAGAAGCGCGTCTTTCCGGTCTCGCCGACGACCTTCAGTGCCTATCTGCAGGTGATCGTGTTCGGCTTGAGGGGGCTGCAGGTCGAGAAGCACGCCCAGGAAGTGATGGCGCAGATCACCGGGCTACAGAAGGACTTCGGTCGCTTCAAGGAGGATTTCGACCTGGTCGGGACGCACCTCGGCCGGGCTCAGTCGAAGTTCTCTGACGCCGAGCGCAAGATCGACCGCTTCGAAGGCAAGCTCGAGCAGTCGACCGAGCATATGGCGATCGAAGGTCCTCTGGACGCCGAAGCGGTCGAGGAATACTCGCCGCCGCCGCTCAATCCGGTCGCACCCGTTTAGCTACTGGAACAACGGCGCCTACGATTACGTTGAATAGGCTGTAGAGGATAGGCGTAGGAGGAGGGGCAGTGAGCGAAAACGACGTGCGCAACGTGATCGTTATCGGCGGCGGGCCGGCCGGCTACACGGCCGCTCTCTACAGCGCCCGCGCCCTGCTCAACCCGCTTGTGATCGAGGGCGTCACCTGGGGCGGACAGTTGATGAGCACCACCGAGGTCGAGAACTTCCCGGGCTATAAAGAGGGTGTGCTCGGGCCGCAGATGATGAACGACATGCGCGCCCAGGCCGAGCGTTTCGGGACGGAGTTCGTGACCGATGACGCCGTTCGCGTCGACCTCTCGCAGCGGCCGTTCGTCGTCGAGACCGGCGAGGGAACGTATCGCGCCAAGGTGCTGATCGTCGCCACCGGCGCCACGGCGCGCCAGCTCGGGCTTCCCTCCGAGACCGCCCTACAGGGTAAGGGCGTCTCCTACTGCGCGACCTGTGATGCGGCTTTCTTCCGCGCTCAGAAGATCGTCGTCGTGGGTGGCGGCGACTCGGCCATGGAGGACGCTCTCTTCCTCGCGCGTTTCGCGGAGAAGGTAACGATCGTGCACCGCCGCGACGAGTTCCGCGCCGAACCGATCATGGTCGAGCGGGCCCGCGCGAACGAGAAGATCGAACTGGTCACGAGCGCCGTTGTGGATGAGGTGCTGGGAAGCGGATCTGGCAAAGTCAGCGGCGCGCGGCTGCGCAGCACGAAGACCGACGAGACCTGGGAGATCGAAGCCAACGGAGTCTTTGTCGCTATTGGGCACATCCCGAACACGGGCCTTTTCGCCGACGCGCTCGAGCACGACGAGGCCGGCTTCCTGATCACCAAGCCGCACTCCACGGCAACGAACGTGCACGGCGTGTTCGCTGCCGGCGACGTCCAGGACCCCGTCTTCCGCCAGGCGATCACCGCCGCCGGTTCCGGCTGCATGGCCGCGCTCGAGGCCGAGCGCTTGCTCACCGGCGAGCTGCACGAGCACGCTGCGGCGACCTAGGCACAGCAGAGTCGAAGTAGTCTTCGCTGCGTGAGCATCGAAAGAGTCCTGAGCCAGGCCTGGGAGCTGTACGCGAAGCACTTCCTGCGCTTCGTGCTAATGGCCGCCGTCATCTTCGTAGTGCTCGAGTTCTTCTCAGCCGTTTCGGAGTCGTTCACCCGCTCTCATAACTGGGTCGCCGCCGCCCTCTGGGGAGTCGTCTCCTTCGTACTCTGGGTCGTCGGCACCTTCTGGCTGCAGGGCGCACTAATCGGGGCGGTCAGCGACCTACGCGCCGAGCGGGTCGACCCCTCGATCGGAGAGCTCTATCAACGAACTCAGCCGCTCCTTCCGGCGCTGATCGCGGCCGTGTCCGCCGCTGTGCTCGGTATCGCCTGCGGACTCGTATTCCTCGTCGTGCCCGGTCTCATTCTGTTGACGCGCTGGATCTTCATCGTGCCGGTGATCGTGCTGGAGAAGAAGTCGGCCGGCGAATCGTTCAGGCGATCATGGGAGCTGGTCAGGGGCTCGAGTTGGCCGGTCTTCTGGCTGATGCTCCTGACCGTGATCGTGCTCGCGTTAGGGTCTTCTCTGATCCACCTCGCGCTCTGGCCCTTCTCCGCCCTACCGCACTTCCTTAACACCTGGATCGTAGGCACGGTCGCGAGCAGCCTCACGGCGCCTTTCGCGGCGCTCGTCTGGACGCTTGGCTATTTCGAGCTAGTCCACGAGCAGGTGCAGCCGAGCGCGACCAAGCTGCCACCGATCCAGATCTAGGTCTCAGCCGCCGCTACGAGCTTGCCAGGCCTCGACCATGCCGATTCGCTGCGCCTCGGTCGGATGGCTGCCAAAGAGAATCGGATCCCAAAACGGCGGACTGGGATCTTCGTCGGTTGTGCGCACGAAGCTTACGAACAGCGCCTTGGCAGCCTGTGGATCATTCGTAGCCTGCAGCGCCGTCCAGTCCGCCTCGGCTTCGAGCCGGCGTGAGAAGGCGTTGTCGATCGGCAGCGTTACCGTCGACAGGGCAACCCAGGCGAACAGGAAAAGTGGCACTGCGAGCGGAACCGCCATCCCCCCTCGTCGCCGTGTCACCCTGGCTATCACGTACGCGATCGGGAAGACAAAGAGCGCGTACCAGCCGATCATCTTCCAGAGGTCGTTGTGCTTGTGATGGGCGAGCTCGTGCGCGACTACTACCTCGAGCTGCGGCTCCGAGAAGCGCCCGTCGAGGATCGTGCTCCAGAGCCCGATCCGGCGGCTGGGGCCAAGCCCCATCGCTTCGGCGTTTGGAGCCGTAGTCAGGCCGCCGACATTCTCGACCTTGAGCGGAACGGCTTTCACGCCCTCCTTCTCCGCCAGGCGATGCTCGGCCTGCACCAGCGCCGGGTGGTCGTTGAGCGGCTGCAGCGAGCTTAGGTACGGCGCCACAAAGGTGACGAGGAGCGCGATGCCGACGAAAACCGGGGCGCCGGCCAACCACCAGTGATCGCCCAGCAAGCGCGCGAAGCCCATCACGATCAAAATCGTCAGGCAGATCCCGAGGAACTCGGCGCCAAGCGCCGACCAGGTGCCGATGATCATGTCGGCATAGCCGTATTTCACGATCCCGTAGCGGCGAAGCCACCAGAGCTGGCCGAGGTTACTCGGCAACATAGCCATCCAGAGGATCGCGATTCCGAGCATCGCCAGCAGCATTCCCGTTCCGATCGGGCCCGCTGCCGACTCCTTCATGAAACGATGACCCCATTTGGCGTAGAGAGCGAGAACGACCAGCGGTAGCAGCAATCCGGCTACTCCAAATAGGTCGAGCACGAAGGAGAAGTGCTCGGCCCTATGCAGCTCGCTCGCAGTGACGAGCGTGCTCATGTCCACATGCGGCAGCTTCAGATTGCCGGGAACCGAGGTCCGCCAGAGAGCGCTGGCGGCCCAGACCCAAGCACCTGCCAGGGCTCCGAAGATCAGGAGCCCCAGCAGGCGACGAGAGCTTTTCGTCACGTTTCGGGAGGCGCCTCGGGCGCCTCGGGTGCGGCTGGTTCTTCCGCAGCAGGCGGTGCCTCTACTGCCGGCGGTTCATCCACTGCTACCGGCGCTTCTATTGCTGCCGGAGCTTCTGCGGTAACCGGGACATTGGCTACGACCGGCTCCTCGAACGAGATGCCCACGTAGGGGCTCGAGCACGGATAGGTGCCGGTAACCAGGAACAAGTAGGCGTATATCTGCCCGAAATAGCGGAGGACGTTTGCGCCAAGATCGCGGAAGCCGCGCGGCATTCGCCCCTTGATCATCGACGCCCACCAGGCGAAGCCGATCAGGGGGTAGACGAGGAAGACCACGAACATCGTGAGATAGGCGACGATGACCGCCGGGTAGACGAGGATGATCCTGAAGAAGGTCTTCAGGCGATTCTGTTTCTCGGGTGTGGTTGGAACCTCGAGCTCCACCGGGTAACGACCACGCTCACCGGTGAAACCGGGGAACGGGTTGGCGACGAGCAGGAGGTAGGCGCCGACCGTCGTTGCATAGCGCAAGAAGGCCGCGGTAAAGCGCTGGAACGGCTT
>DATCCQ010000138.1:0-15416 GCA_036511185.1 Gaiellaceae bacterium | reverse complement strand
GGCGGGGTGGAGGTCGCGCCGGGCGCGCTCGCCCGGCTCGGCGAGCTGGTGCCGGCAGAAGGAAAGATCTCGCTCGTCAGCGACGAGAACGTCGAGCGCCTCTACGGCGCCGCGACCAGGAAGGCGCTTGAAGACCGCCTCGTCTCAACGCACGTGCTTTCGCCCGGCGAGGAGGCCAAGACCTTCACCAGCTTCCAGCGCCTACTTGAGGATCTGCCGCTGGAGCGCGGCGATCTGATCGTCGCCCTGGGCGGCGGCTGTGTCACCGACGTCGCGGGCCTCGCCGCCGCCACCTACATGCGCGGCATAGCCTGGGTCTCCGTGCCGAGCTCGCTGGTCGGCCAGATGGACGCCGGCATCGGCGGCAAGACGGCGATCAACATCGAGAAGGGCAAGAACCTGGTCGGCGCCTTCCACTGGCCGACACGCACCGTGATCGATCCCGATCTGCTCGCCACGCTGCCCGAGAAGGAGCGGCGCGAGGGCATGGCCGAACTGGTCAAGACCGGCCTGCTGGCCGGGAAGAAGCTCTGGGAGTTGCCCGACGCCGAGCTGGTGCGCGGCTCCGCCTGCCACAAGCTCAAGATCTGCCTGCGCGATCCGCGCGAGCAGGGCATCCGCGCCACGCTCAACCTCGGTCACACCTTCGCCCATGCGCTCGAGACGGCCGGCGCCTTCGGCAGCCCGACTCACGGCGAGGCGGTCGCGCTCGGGCTGGTGGCCGCGCTAAGGCTCTCGGTCGAGCGCGGGCTCGATCCTATCTGGCTGGAAGAGGTCGAGACGGTGCTCGAGCCGAAGCCCGTTGCCGTCGATCGTGAAGCGGCCTGGGCAGCGCTTTTCCGCGACAAGAAGGTGGCCGGCGGAAAGCCGAAGTTCGTGCTGCTCGAGGCACCCGGGAAGCCTGTTTGGGGCGTCGAGTTGAGCGAGGACGAGGCGCGCGGGGCGCTCGATTCGCTGATTGCGGATTCCTAGATTCGGCTTGTCTCGGAGTCCGAACGCCGCTGGACCCACCTCTCCACCCCCCACCCACCCGCGGGGCGGAGCACGGTATCGAAGAAGCATTGACCCGACTGTTCCGCCTCTGGAACAAAACCGGTAGGCTGGTATCTCGTCTATCGGGAAGAGGCGATTCCGTCAGCCGCCGTGAGCCGAGCGCCTAAACTCCCCACATGCGCATCTACGTCCTGCACGGCGTCAACCTCGATACGCTCGGTCGCCGCGACCCGAAACACTACGGCCTGGTCACGCTGCCCGAGCTGGAAGGCCAGATCAGGGAGTGGGCCGAGGAGCTGGGGCTGGAGGTCGATTGCCGCCAGACCAACTTCGAGGGCCAGTACGTCGAATGGCTGCACGAGGCGCTGGACAGCGCCGACGGCGTGATCGTCAACCCGGGCGCCTGGACGCACTACTCGTACGCGATCCGCGACGCGCTCGAACTGTTCGAGGTTCCGGTGGTCGAGGTGCACCTGTCGGATGTCGACGCGCGCGAGGAATGGCGGCGCATCTCGGTGGTGCGCGATCTGGCAGCGCTAACGGTGATGGGCAAAGGCCCCGACGGCTATCGCGAAGCGCTTGAGTTCCTGGTCAAGCGATGACTCGGCTCGAGCGTCTGCAAGCCGAGCTGGAGCGGTCTCTTCTCGTCACCAGCGAGGCGAATGTCCGCTACCTGAGCGGTTTTCGTAGCTCGAACGCGGCGCTCGTGGTCGAGCCAAAGCGGGTTCGCCTCTGCACCGACTCGCGCTACACCGCGGCGGCGCAGCTCGTGCCGGGAGTCGAGGTCGTCGACATCGGGCGCGATCTATTCGCCGGCTTGGGCGAGTTGCTGGACGGAGAGGTCTCCTTCGAGGCCGAGGCCGTGACGGTCGCAGCCTTCGAGAAACTGCGCTCCAGTGGCGCTTCGCTCGTGTCGACTGACGGGCTTGTCGAGGAGTTGCGCGCCGTTAAGGACGCGGGCGAGCTCAAGCTCATCCGGCGCGCGGCAGTGCTGACTAACGAGGCCTACCGGCGCCTTGCCGCGGAGCCTTTCCGCGGCCGCCGCGAAGTCGATCTGGCCTGGCGTATGCGCGAGCTCTTCCACGAGCTTGGCGTCGAGGAGGAAGCCTTCCCGACCATCGTCGCCTCGGGCCCGAACGGCGCTTTCGTGCACGGCGAGCCAACGGAACGCGTCGTGCAGGAAGGCGACCTGATCGTCGTTGATGCCGGCGCCGTGCACGGCGGCTACTGCGCCGACTGCACCCGCACCTTCGCCTGTGGCGAGCTTGCAGACAGGCTCCGCGGCGTCTACGAGGTCTGCCTGGAGGCACAGGAAGCCGGAGTAGCAGCGGTTCGTGCCGGGGCGCTGGCGCGCGAGGTCGATGCCGCCGCCCGCGATCTAATCGAGGCTAGCGAGTTTGCCGGCTGCTTCGGGCACGGGCTCGGGCACGGCGTCGGCATCGAGGTGCACGAGGCGCCTTCGCTCCGGGCCGAGGCGGGCGAGACGCGGCTCGAAGCCGGCAACGTCGTCACGGTCGAGCCGGGCATCTACCTGGAGGGGCTGGGGGGCGTTCGCATCGAGGATCTACTGGTTGTCAGCGAGGACGGTGCCGAGGTGCTGACGACATTTACCAAGGAGCTCGTAGTAGTTGGATGAGCTCGGCTCGAAATGAAGACCCGTCGACAAGGGAGCCGATTCCGCTAGGCCCGCACGACCCACGCGGCCGATTCGCGGCGCCAGTGACCGCCCGGTCCGCTTCCCGCACTACCAGTGCGCCTGCACGAACCGTGCGGCCCCTGGCATCCGCGCCTCGACCACCTCGGCCGCACGTTCCTAACGGAATCGGCTCCGGGTGCGATCGGTGAGTGCGAGGCTAGGACGCAGTGTCGTATTCGTAGCCGGAGGCTACGGATGCGACCGAGGACGACGCGTCGCGCCGCTGAGCGCGGCCAGGCGGCGGAGTGCTTCGTTTTGAGGCGAGTTCGCTAGACTGGCCGACCGATGGCCGACATCGTCAGCACCAACCAGTTCAAGAACGGTATGCACGTCGAACTCGACGGCGCTGTCTGGCGCATCGTCGAGTTCCAGCACGTCAAGCCCGGCAAGGGTGGCGCCTTTGTGCGCACCAAGCTCAAGAACCTGGAGTCGGGCGCCGTCGTCGATCGCACCTTCCGCGCCGGCGAGAAGATGGCCCGCATCTACACCGAGACCAAAAACGTCCAGTACCTCTACGACTCCGGCGACGAGGTCGTTTTCATGGACGAGGAGAACTACGAGCAGATCCACCTGGCGCACGCCGTCGTCGAGGATTCGATCGATTTCCTGCTTCCTTCGGCCTCCGTGCAGATGCTGATGGTGGACGACAAGCCGGCCGGGATCCAACTCCCCGCCTCGGTCGAGATGACGGTCACGGACACCGAGCCGGGCGTGCGCGGCGACACCGTCTCCAACGTCACCAAGCCGGCGACGCTCGAGACAGGCGCCGTCGTCCAGGTGCCGCTCTTCGTCAACACCGGCGAGCGGATCAAGGTCGACCCGCGCGAGCGCCGCTACATATCCCGCGCTCAATAGCTTTCCCGGGACTAAGGGCCTCGTGTGGTTTGGTCGATCCTGAGAGGTATCAGGCAGGCATCCTGAGGGGTAACGGGGGAGCCAGTGATCGACCGACCGGAGAAAACAGCTAGCAGCGCGAGGTCGCGGTACGTTGCCGGACGGATTTTCGGCTTGATCCTTGCCGTCTCGGCGCTGGCGCTTTGCTCTTTCCTCCCCGAGTCGGAGTCGGCGCCGCTGCGCGACCGGCAAGAGCGCCAGATCAAGCTCGGCTTCATCGATCCGAATCCGGCGGCGTTCGATCGCCTCACTCGTCACAAGCACTCGCTTCGTCTCACCTTCAGTTACGTGAGCCGGGAATGGCTCGAGCAGGAGGCGGCTGCCGGGCGCACGGCGGTCGTGACCATCTCTCCGCGCGGCTATTCCTCGGCCGCGATCGCCAAAGGCATGGCCGACGCAAAGCTGGTCGAGCAGGCCAGGAACGCGAACGACTTCGGACAGGAGGTCTGGATCCGCCCGATGCCCGAGATGAACGGCCACTGGAGCCCCTGGTGCGCGGTAACGGCGGGCGGGGGATCGCGCGGGGCCGCCTACTCCGGTAAAGCGTTCGCGCAAGCCTTCCGGAGGATTGCGATCATCATGCGCGGCGGCAGCGCCGAGGAGCTCAACCTGGAGCTCCAGAGCGCCGGGCTTCCGCCTGTCAAAGCGAGCCTGCTTGCCGGCGGCGGCGCGGCCGAGCCGGGGATCACCGCCAGCGGTAATGTCAAGCTGCTCTGGAACCCCCAGGGAGAGGGCTCGCCCAACGTCGCAGGTAACCATCCGCGCGACTACTGGCCGGGCGCCGGCTACGTCGACTATCTAGGTGACGATCTCTACGAGATCGGGGGCCGAGCTTCCTGGGCGCTGATGGACGATCTCTACGAAACTTACCGCAAACCCTTTGTGATCGCCGAATGGGCTCCTTGGGGCTACGACTCGCCGAGCTTCGTCAGCAAGATGTTCGCCTGGGTGCAAAGCCACCCGCGGACGATCGGGCTGATCTATTTCAACAAGGGCTGGTCGCACGGCGGCGGCACCTTCTCGCTCAAGACGAAGCCGCGCTCGCTGGCCGTCTACCGTCGGGCGGCGGCGGCGGCGATATTCCAGGCCCCGTAGCGGTGATCTCTCTCAGCAGGCCCGAGCGCCGATCGACTAGGCTCTCCGTCGCACGATGCCCGCTCTCGTAGACACGTCTATTCGCCTGCTCGGCCAGGAGCCGTTGGCCGGACGCGTTCCCTCGGGCGACCTGTACAAGCTTGCCGAGTTACTGGACAGCGCCGGCTTCGCCTATCTGGATGTCTCCGGCGGCGGCTGCTTCGAGGCTGCGGTGAAACGCGGCGTGGAGAGTCCCTGGGAGCGCATTCGCGCGATCAAGATGCGCACCAAGACGCCGCTGGCCCTGGCGCTGCGCGGGCGCTTCCTGGTCGGCACCCATCCCGTAGACGACGACATCATCCGCAGCTTCATCGCCTGCGCGGCGGCCAACGGCATCGACGTCTTCCGCCTCGACGATCCGATGAACGACGTCGACAACCTGCGCGCCGCGGCCGATGCCGTGCTCGCGGCGGGCAAGGAGCTGGAAGGCGGCCTCGTCTACAGCCCCGGTCGCGCCGGCGATACCGAGCTTCTGGTCGAGCAGGCGCGCAAGCTGCCCGCGCTCGGCGCTGCCCGCGTCGTCCTGCACGACCCCACCGGCTCGCTGCCGCCGAACCGCGCGCACGAGCTGGTCGAGAAGCTGAAGGCCGAAAGCGGGCTTCCCGTCGCCGTCTACTGCCAGGGCGCCGGCGGTAACGCGCTCGCCTCCTCGATCGAGGCGGCCCGGGCCGGAGCCGAAATGATCGCCTGCTCGATCTACCCGATCGCTCTCACGCTGCATCGCGCTCCGGGCGAGGTACTGGCGCAGACGCTCGCCGGGCTCGGCTTCGACTGCAAGATCGACGCCGAAGTGCTCTGGCAAGCATCCGACCTGGTAGACGAGCACATCGGTGACGAGGTGATCGCGCCGCTTGCGCCCAGGATCGCCGCCCGCGCCGCCGAGTACGGCTTCCCGTCCGGAATCGTGGCCGCGCTCGACGCCCATCTCCAGAACTACTCGGCCGCCGATCTGCTCGACGACGTGCTCGACGAGCTGAATTTGATCCGCCAGGAGCTCGGCTCACCGCCGCTGGCCTCGCCGACCGTCCAGATCCTCGGCTGGCAGGCCCTGGTTCACGTCCTCTCGGCCAATCGCTACCAGACTGTCGTGGATGAGTTGCCGCCGCTGGTGCGCGGCGAGTACGGACGTACTCCTGACGAGATCGATCCGACCGTGAAACGCGCGATCGAACTGTGCTCGGCGGAGGTCAAGGAGCCCAAGCCGGCGCCGACCCTCGATGAGTTGCGCGAGCGCTCCGCCGGGCTGGCGGCAAGCGACGAGGAGCTTCTGCTGCTGCGCTTCTTCGATCAGGAAGCCGAACCGCTCTTGCGTGCGATTCGCAGCCGCACCTCGCCGGACATCGAGTTCTTCGGTGGCGCCGTCGAGCGCGATCGCGCCGAGCGGATCCGCGACATCATCCACGTCGTCCAGGAGACCGGCGTCTCGGAGGTAACGATCGAGGACGATGACATGCGCGTCACCGTTCGCTCGGGTGCCGAGCACGCGGCGGGCACCGCGGCGCCGCTCGCCTCGGCCGAGTTCGAGCAGACGCCGGAGAAGCGCCCGACCGAGGGCATGATCGCCGTTACCTCGCCGATGGTCGGAACCTTCTACCGCTCGCCGACTCCCGGTACGCCTCCCTTCGTGCAGCTCGGCGAGACGATCGAAGTCGGTCAGACGCTCTGCATCCTCGAGGCCATGAAGCTGATGAACGAGGTCAAGGCCGAGCAGGGCGGAATCGTGCGCCGCGTCTGCAAAGAGGACGGCGATCCGGTGCAGTTCGGCGATCTTCTGCTCGAGCTCGAGCCGATCAGCGGAAAACCGCTGGACAACTACTAATCGCTGCGCTAGAGGCGCCGGGGCCGCCCCCGCGAGGAGTAAAGTGGCAGGCCGAATGAGCGTTTGCGCAGCCTTTCGGCGCACTGGAGCGTCTTTCTATCGATGTTCTCACGTGTCCTAGTAGCCAACCGCGGCGAGATCGCCGTCCGCATCATCCGTGCTCTGCATGAGCTCGGAGTTGAGGCCGTGGCCGTCTACTCCACCGCGGATGCCGATTCGCTGCACGTTCGTCTCGCCGACGAGGCGATCTGCATCGGTCCGCCGCCCGCCAACGAGAGCTATCTGAGCATCTCCAACGTGATCGGCGCCGCCGAGACGACCGGTTGCCAGGCCGTCCATCCCGGCTACGGCTTCCTCTCGGAGAACCCCACTTTCGTCGAGGCCTGTGAGGAGACGGGTTTCGTCTTCATCGGCCCGAGCGCCGATCTGATGCGGCGCATGGGCGACAAGTCGGAGGCCAAGCGCGAGCTGATGGCCGCCGACGTCCCGCTGGTGCCCGGCACCGAGGCCCTGACCTCGCTCGCCGAGGTGGAAAAGGGCGTCAAGGAACTTGGCTACCCGATCATGCTCAAGGCTGCTGCCGGCGGCGGCGGCAAGGGCATGCGCTTCGTCACTGAGGCTTCGCAGCTGAAAGGCGCCTTCAGGACTGCAATGGCTGAGGCCGAGGCGGCTTTCGGTGACGGCTCGCTTTACGTCGAGCGGGCGATCGCGCCGGCCAGTCACATCGAGGTGCAGGTGCTCTGCGACCTCTACGGCGGCGTGCTCACGCTCGGCGAGCGGGAGTGCTCGATCCAGCGTCGCCACCAGAAACTGATCGAGGAATCGCCCTCACCGACCATGACCCCGGTGTTGCGCGAGGAGATGGAGCAGGCAGTTGAGCGCGCCTGCGGAGTCATCGGTTACACCAACGCCGGCACCTTCGAGTTTCTGCTCTCTTCCGACAACGGCTTCTACTTCATGGAGTTGAACGCCCGCCTGCAGGTCGAGCACCCGGTTACCGAGCTGGTCACCGGCATCGACATCGTGCGCGAGCAGATCCGCATCGCCGCCGGCGAACCGCTTGCGCTCACCGGTCGCGCGCCGCGCTTCGGCCACGCCATCGAGATGCGCTTGAACGCTGAGGATCCCTCGCGCGCCTTCGTTCCCACGCCCGGCCGCCTGGAGCGCTTCCGAGCGCCGCTGGGCCCCGGCGTGCGCGTTGACACCTTCGCCGAAGAGGGAATGGAGATCCACCCCTTCTACGACTCGCTGCTGGCCAAGTTGATCGTTCACGACAGCGACCGCCCGGCCGCGATCGAGCGCGCGCTGCGTGCGCTGAGCGAGCTCCAGATCGAGGGCGTGACAAGCACCATCGGCGTCATTCGCGAAATCATCGATTCCGAGGAGTTCCGGCTCGGGGACTACTCGACGAGCTTCATCGCCGAGGTGGCAGGCCGCCTTCCGGCCCTGCTCAAGGAATGAAGGAAGCACTCGTCTTCGAGGAGGAAGCGGGGCGGATCATCGTTCCTTCTCAAACCCTCGCCACGATTGTCTCGACGGCCGTGGAGCGGGCCGGCGCGCGCGTACGCCGCTACCCCCGCCGCTGCATCTCCTTTGACCTGAGCGGCGAGAGCGCCCATCTGCTGGTCGGCATCGTCGCCCCGAAAGACGCCGTATTACCGGCGCTGACGGCACAGGTGCAGAGCTCGGTTCACGAGACACTCGCGTTGATGTGCGATCTCGACTCGCTGGCTGTCGACGTGACCGTCGAGGAAACCGCCTGATGGCCGGTCGCAGGGCCGCGCGCCGAACGGCTCTCTTCCTCCTCTATCAGTGGGATCTGACCGCCAAGCCGCTGGCCTCGCTCTACGAGGGCGAAGTCGACCCTTTTGCGCTTGAGACTGCGCAGGCTGTCGCGGCGCGCGCGGGCGAGCTCGATAAGCGTCTGAATGAGGTGCTGGAGGACTGGACGGCCGATCGGCTCGGGGCGCTGGAGCGAAACATTTTGCGCATCGCCGTTTACGAGATCGAGCAGGATACGGTTCCCTACGAGGTCGCCATCAACGAGGCGGTCGAGCTGGCGAAGCGCTATACGACCGACGAAGCGGCGCGCCTGGTCAATGGCGCGCTGGGCAAGATCGCAAGAGAGGGAGGAAGCGAGTGAGCTCAGAGGAAGCGCTGTCCCGGGCCGAGCAGCTGCTCGAGAAAGTCGAGGAGACGCGCAAACAGCTCGAGCAGGCGGATGATTCGGCGCAGGCGATAGAGATTCTGAGCCGGCTCTCCGAGCTGGCCAAGGAGGTGGAAGCCGAGCTTTCGCGCGCTCGTCGCGAAGCGGAAGCCGAGGCCGATGCGGGCGCCTGATGAGCTTCGAGCTCTAGTCGAGGGTTACCTGAGCTCGCTCGATCTATCGGGCGATCTGGGCGACCTGCGCGATTCGATGCGCTACTCGCTCGCAGGGGGCGGTAAGCGAATCCGCCCCGTGCTCTGTCTGGCGACCGCCGAGGCAGTCGGTTGCGAGCCGGAGCAGGCGCTTCCGGCTGCGGCGGCGCTGGAGCTGGTGCACTCCTTCTCGCTCGTCCACGACGACCTGCCCGCGCTCGACGACGACGCCGTGCGGCGCGGGCGCCCGAGCACGCACATTCAGTGGGGCGAGGACGTCGCCATCCTGGCCGGTGACGCGCTTTTCGGCGAGGCCCTGCGCCTGGCTCTCAGCTACCAGAGCCCGGCCGTCGCGCGCGAGCTGGTCGCGGCGACGCAGGGCATGATCGGCGGCCAGTACCTGGATATCAGCGGCAGCGGCGAGCTCGAGCAGTTGCACCGGCTGAAGACCGGGCGGCTCTTTGTGGCGGCAATCGGGCTGGCGCTGGAAGTCGCCGAGCTGCCGGCATCTGAGCAGGGGCCCTGGCGCGCCTTCGGCGAGGAACTGGGACTGCTCTTCCAGCTGGTGGACGACCTGCTCGACCGCGACGGCTACGTGCTCGTGCACGGCGTCGAGGAGACGCGGCGCCTGGCCGACGAAGCGGCCGCCCGCGCGCAGGCACGACTGGCTGAGATCGACGCCGACACCTCGGTGCTGGCGGGCATCGTGATGAGCCTGGCCTCGCGCACCAGCTGAGCCTGACCCGCCACTAAAGGAAACCGGTTCTCCGGAGATCTGTAGATACAGGTGAATCGAAACGCAACCGCCCTCGAACAGCTCTACCGCGACCGCTACCGGACATTTCGGGACATCCTCACCGGCGTGGTCGGAAGTCATGACCTCGCGCGAGAGGTCGTCCAGGAGGCGTTTTCGCGCGCGCTGCGTGAGCAACGGAAGTTTCGCGGCGAAGGCAGCCTCGAAGCCTGGGTGTGGCGGATCGCGCTCAACGTCGCCCTCAAGCGGCGCCGCGAGCTGGCTCGGGAGTGGGCGCTCGACGATGAAGAAGCAGCCGCGCGGGAGCCGGCGCCAGACGAAAGCGTTCGGGACGCGGTGCGAGCGCTGCCGCCTCGCCGTCGCCTCGTCGTCTTCCTGCGCTACTTCGCGGACCTTCCTTACGCGGAGATTGCCGCTATTGCCGGCATCTCGGAGGGAACGGTCGCCGCGACGCTCGCCCAGGCGCACGGTGAGCTACTCGGTCTGCTCGACGGCAAGGAGGTGCGATCGTGACTGACGACCAGATGCGGCGCGAGATCCTGAGCGCGGGGCCCGACGATGGCGATTGGATGGACGTGGTTCGTCGCGCGACGCGAGCGCGGCACCGGAGCCAGATCTACGCTGCCGTCGCCGTGGCCGCTCTCGTGGTCGTAGGGGTCGCCTCCGCTTACGCCCTAGGGCATCCAATCATCGATTTTCGAACGGCCGATAACGCGCCGCACAAGGTCATCGCGGAATTCGACAGCCTGGATATCGGCGCTCCGGAGGGTATGGCAACCGGCGTGCTGTCCGACCAAGCTCGGGCAATACCCGGCCTCTACTTGAACGGCGAGCCATACGAGCTCGGCGTCGCGCCGACCAAGGAAGGTGGCTTCTGCATTTCGCAAAGCGGGTGTATCGCCAACGGCGCGGATCGTCGCACTATGGACGGGCGCATCAGCATATCGATCAAAGCACCCGAAGGTCTTTCAGGGCCGTGCCGGATAAGCGGCGAGTTCCTCAAGAGCGAGGGAGAGCGTCTTGAAGTCGCCTATGCCGACGGCACCAGCGAAGAAGTCCCCTTCGTATGGGTCACCGCTCCAATTAATGCCGGATTTTTCGTGTTTGACGTTCCTGAGGAACGCCGAGTCAATTCTCACCGCCCCGTTTCCGTCGTGCTCTTCGACCGCGCTGGGAAAGTACTCGTACGCGAGTCGATCCCCGACCTCGAG
Source organism: Gaiellaceae bacterium (assembly GCA_036511185.1). GTDB lineage: Bacteria > Actinomycetota > Thermoleophilia > Gaiellales > Gaiellaceae > Fen-549. Next base: position 4,557 of record DATCCQ010000138.1, on the reverse strand, counting down.
ATGGCCTGGCTCAGGAGCGTCAATCACAGTCTCCCCGGCTATCCGCACCTGAGCGTGCCGCCCGAAGCGATCTGGGAGAAGCGGAGGCAGCTCTTCGACCTGCGCGCCGACGACGGTGCCCGCATCGGCCTCTGGGTCGCGCCCGGCCGCGACGGCAGCACCTGTGTTTGGACGACTCAGTCATATGGCTGCTTCGATTCGAGTCAGGTCGAGAAGGGCGTTGGACTCGGCATCGGAAACGGAGGCACTCACGTCACCCTTGGCGGTGACCGCGTGGGCGAGGGAATTGTGAAGATCGAGGCTCGCTTCGAGGACGGAGACAAGGTCGAGCTGACGCCCAAGGAGGGCTTCCTCATCTGGCCGATACCCTCGCGCCACTATCCCCTCGGGCACCGGCTCGAGGAGCTGGTCGGTTATGACGCTAGCGGCCAGATGATCGCCAGGCAGAGCGTGAGCACGACCGAAAGCGGCCTCTATCCGTGAGCTAGGCCGAAAGACCTAGGCTGCAGCGCGCAAGTACTCGTAATCCGCGTGCGATTGGGATGCGTAGGTCCGCGGTTCGAGCCAGTGGATCGATCGGTACGAATCCGCGACACTCTCGTTTCCCACACGTGACGGTTTCTTAGATACCGTTCCCCGCCCCGTGGGAGGGTCACTGAGCGCCTAACGAAACGAAGCACTCCATCGCCTGGCCGCGCTCGGCGGCACGATGCGTCGTCCTTGGTCGCATCCGTAGCCTCCAGCTACGAATACGACGCTGCGTCCTAGCCTCGCACTCACCGATCGCACCCAGTCGATGGGTCTTCATTCCGTTATACGCTCGGGTGGTGAGGTGGGTAACGGCGCCCGAACCCCGAGAAGCGCCTACGGTGCCAAGGACATGAGCAATCGCCCTATAAAGAAGCGCCTCGACCTTCTGCTCGTAGAGCGGGGACTGGCCGAGACGCGAGCCCAGGCCCAGGCGCTCGTCATGGCCGGGCGCGTGCGCGGCTACTCGAAGGCCGGTCAGCAGGTGGCCGAAGATGCCGAGATCGAGCTCGTCGCCAAGGCGCTCTTCGTTTCGCGCGGCGGGGAAAAGCTCGCCCATGCGTTGGACGCGCTCGCTGTCGACCCGGCCGGGAAAGACTGCCTCGATATCGGCGCGTCGACGGGCGGATTCACGGATTGCCTGTTGCAACGCGGCGCCCGGCGCGTGATCGCGCTCGACGTCGGCTACGGGCAGCTGGCCTCGAAGCTACGCGACGATTCTCGTGTGGCGGTGCTCGAACGCGTGAACGCGCGCGAGCTGAAAGCGCTTCCCTTCGCGCCAGAGCTGGTCGTCTGCGACGTCTCCTTCATCAGCCTCAAGCTGGTTCTTCCGCCGGCGCTCGCCCTGGCCGCCCCCGGCTGGCAGGCGCTGGCGATGGTCAAGCCGCAGTTCGAGGCGGGAAAAGAGGAAGTGGGGAAGGGAGGCGTGATCCGCGATCCAGAGATCCGGCGCCGCGTCGTGCTCGAGCTGGCCCAAGCTTCGCTCGACTGGCATGCACGGGTGGCCGGCGTCGTAGACTCCGGGTTACCCGGCCCGAAGGGAAACCGCGAGATCTTCATCCAGCTCGTCAACGACGCCGAACCCAGGCTCCCCAGCCAGCTCGAGGAGTGGATCACCGATGCCACAAAGTGAACCTATAAGTACGGCGGCTGTTATCACTCACGGCCGGGTGGAGACGATCGGAGACGGGCTCGAGCGCCTGCACGCGGTTTCCGAGCACAACGACGTGAAGCTGCTCTTTCCCAAGGAGGAGAGGGAGAAGCACGGCCTGCCGCCCGCCGACGACGACGTTATGAAGGCCGACCTCGTCATCGTGCTCGGCGGCGACGGCACTATGCTGCGCACGCTCGACCGCTTCATGGACAGCGGCATCCCGGTCTTCGGCGTCAACTATGGACGGGTCGGCTTTCTCACGTCTTGCTCCGCCGCCGAGCTCGAAGACGGTGTCGAGCGGGCCTTCACCGGCGACTACCGAGTGCTCGAGCTTCCGACACTCGAGGTCGAGGCCAACGGTAAGCGCCGTTCCGCCATCAACGACATCGTGCTGATCTCCTCGACTCACGGACGCGTCGTCGAGCTCAACTGGCAGGTCGACGGCGAGGATTACGGCAACGTCGCCTGCGACGGCATGGTCTGCTCTACCGCGATCGGCTCGACCGCCTACAACCTCAGTAACGGCGGCCCGGTGCTCGTCTGGGGCATCGACGTGATCTCCATCACCTTCGTCGCTCCACATACGCTCGCCGCCCGCCCGCTCGTGATCCCGCGCGGACAGTCGCTACTGGCCGAGAACGTCACGGCCGATATCCCGCTCTCGGTGCTGGTCGACGGCTATCCGCTGACCCAGCTCGCCTGCGGAGAACGCGCCAAGGTGACCTTCGGTGCGAAGCGCGGGCTGCTGGCTCTGTTGCCGGAAGTGACCTTCGTACGGCGCTTCCGCGAGATCTTCCCGTCGTAGCGACCCCTTCGGCGAGATCCAGACGGCGTGTGCTGGTACGACGTAGATCCGGCGCGAAGTCGGCACTATTCGCGCGATTTTCTTAGGTACCTTGGATCGACCCCGCGGGCGGGTGGCTCGGTGGCGGGCGAAAAGAGAATTGTTACGGCACGGTCGAGCCCGTAGTCCTACTCACTCGCTAGCCTCTTCTCCAATGGCCAGCGACCAGATTTCTTATGCTGCGTAGGCTGCGAATCGAGAACCTCGTCTTGATTCGCGAGGCTGAGCTGGAGTTCGCGCCCGGCCTGAATGCCCTCTCGGGCGAGACCGGTGCAGGCAAGACGATCTTCGCCCAGGCGATCGGGCTCCTGCTCGGGCAGAAGGGCGACGCCTCCGCCGTCGGGCCGGCTGCCGGTGAGGCCTATGTCGAGGCAGAGCTGGAGCTACCCGAGGGATTTTTCGATGACGAGGAGCTGGCAGCCTTGGCCGACCTGCAGCCGGCGGGCGAGGACGGTCTGGTGCTAGCGCGCAGGGTGTTCGGCGACGGTCGCACGCGCGCCTACGCCTGGGGCCGTGCGATCGCGCGCGAGGATGCCGCGGCTGCTGCCGAGCGGCTGATCGCCATGTCCGGTCAATTCGAGCAACGCCGGTTGAGCCGACCCTCTTACCAGCTCGACCTGCTCGACGCCTTCGCCGGTGAGGAGCAAGGCCGCGGGAGAAGAGATGCGCGCGTGGCCTGGCGGGAACTGACGGCGGCCAGGCGTCGCTACTCCGAGCTGGCGCGCGACGCGAACGCTGTGCAGGCGCGGCTCGAGGAGCTACGGGCGCTTGTCGAGGCGACCGACGATCTCGACGAAGGTAGCGAGGAGCGATTGCGCGCCGAGCGCGAGCGCATCAGCCACGTCGCCGAGCTGGCGCAGGGGGCGCAGACGGCGCTCGGGGCGCTGACGCCCGAGGAAGGCGACGGAGCTACAGACTGGGTCACGCTCGCCGAGGGCGCCCTGGCCTCGCTCGAGCGGTTGGCGCCGGAATTGGCAGCCTGCGCCGCGGAGCTGCGCAGCGCCGAGCTCGAGTTGCGCGAGACGGCCAGCTCGCTTTCGGGCTTTTTGGCCTCCCTCGAGGTCGAGCCCGACCGGCTCGAGCAGCTCGAAGCCGAGCTCGACCGAATCGCTCAGGCCAAGAGGCGCTTCCGCTGCCTCGATTTCGCCGAGCTGATGGAGCGCGCCGCAGCGGCGCGGGCCGAGCTGGCCCAGTTGGACGAAGGCATCGATCCGCTGACAGCCGCCGAGACGGAGATGAACGCCGCCGAGGAGCGAGTGCGAGCGCTGGCGCGGGAGTTGCGCACTGCCCGGCAAGCCGCCGCCGAGCCATTCGCCCAGGCGGTCGCTGCCGAGCTGAAGCAGATCGGTCTGGGGGAGGGCGAGTTCCGGGTCGAGCTGGCCGAACACGAGCCCGGGCCGAGCGGAAGCGACGAGACCGTCTTCCTGATCCGTCCCAACCGCGGCCTTCCCTTCGCGCCGGTGGCCGAGACGGCCTCGGGCGGCGAGCTTTCCCGTATCGCCCTGGCTCTGGCGGCGGTCGCCGCGGCTAATGCCGGGGGCGAGACGCTCGTCTTCGACGAGATCGACGCCGGCATCGGCGGCCGCACGGCCAACACGGTGGCCGACACGCTCGAGCGCCTCGGCGCTCGTGCCCAGGTGCTCACGATCACCCACCTGCCCCAGATCGCCAGCCGAGCCGAGCGCCACTTCGTGGTTGAGAAGATTCCCGGCGACCCGACCCACACCCGCATCGACGTGCTCGGCCCGAGCGAGCGCTCAGCGGAGATCGAGCGCATGCTCGGCGGCGAGGAGTTTCTGGCCGCAATCGCCTCGCTCGACGCTTCCTGAGCCCTTTTGGGGCGCTGTCCTGCCCTCACCGTAGGATCATTGAGCATGGTGCTGAGGGGGATGGAGAGTCGTAGATGATCCCCGCCGTGCTAACTTTGCAAGTAGTGGAGAGGTCCGAGATCATGACTTCCGAGGCTGCGATCGCATCGCCCGGGAGCCTCTCTCTCCAGACAAGCAGCGCGGCAACGAGCTTCGAATTCAGC
>DATCCQ010000137.1:0-2075 GCA_036511185.1 Gaiellaceae bacterium | reverse complement strand
ACAGAGAGGGCCAGTTCGTGCGCGCGCCCATGACCACTGAGGACGTCGAAGACGTCCGGGGCCGGTTCGTCAGCCGGCGCGTTCCTGTCGCAAGCAGAAACCTTGAGCAGGTCGCAGCGATCTACCGCGAGGCGCGAGCGGCAGGGCTCCCCCCGACTAAGACAGTGGCCGAGCGCATGTACCGCTCGCGCTCGACCGCAAGCCGACTCGTCAAGGAAGCCCGAGACAACGGACTACTTGGCGGGACTCGCGGCCAAGACCCAAGAGGAGGCGAGCAGTAATGGCATCCCTACAAGCTAGACACGCGCGAGACTGCCAGCTCGGACGTGATTGGACTACAGCGAAGGACGCGGAGGGGTGCGGCTGCGAGCCGTCCTACTACGTTGTCGTGCGCGAGGGCGCGAAGCTCAACCGTGAGCGCGTCGGCAAGAATCGCAAGCAGGCCGAGCGGGCACTAGCGAAGCGCCAGGTGGAAACCGACGAGGGCTCGTGGACGCCGCACCAGTCGGTCCGATTCAGCGAGTGGGGCGATCAATGGCTGGCCGCTCTCAATCGCAAGCAGACGACGAAAGACGACTACCGAACCTCGATCGACTACGCGGGCGAGGTTTTCGGCTCTAAGGTCGTCCGGCGACTCAGCACGGCCGACGTTGCCCGCTTCCTTGAGTCGCTACGCGAGAAGGGAAAGCACGACGCGGGCGAGGCCGGGGATCAAGGGAGCAAGCCCCGCAAGAAAGAAATGAGCGACTCGACGCGGGCCAAGCACCTGCGCGTCCTAGCCGCTTGCCTACGCTCGGCCGTCCTGCACGGCTACGCGGCGAAGAATCCCGCAACGATGATCCCGCTTTCGGAGCGGCCACGCGGGAAGAAACGAGAAGCGGCGTACTTCGAGCAGGCCGAACTTCCCGTCCTGTTTACCGCGATCGAGGCCGGGATGCTTCGCGTCCTGCTCTCGTTCCTACTCAAGACGGGCTGCCGTAGCGGCGAAGCGCTCGGGCTTGAGTGGGGGGACGTTGATCTCTCGAGCGGCGCGGTACACATTCGCCGCGCTCTGGCGAAAGGTGTCTTGACGACTCCAAAGAGCGGCGAGCGGCGCGTGGTCGATATCCCGCCGGATCTCGTCAAGACGTTGGGCGAGTGGTGGGGCGAGTGCGGCAGGCCCGCCGATGACGTGATTGTGTTCCCCGGCGCCACGGCAACCGGGCACCTTGACCCCGGCGCGATTAGGCACGAGCTCTATCGAGCGATGAAGGCCGCCGGCATCCCCCGCGAAGGCCCGACGGGCGAGAAGCGGACGGTGCATAGCCTTCGGCATACCTTCGCCAGCCGAGCCCTACAGAGCGGCCGGCCGATCACTTGGGTATCCCGCCACCTCGGACACGCAACCCTCGAAATCACCGCCAGCACATACGGCCATTGGGAGCGCGCCGAGCAGAAGCGGCAGGCCGAGAAGATGGCCGGGGTGTTCGGGGTCTAGAGATCTCGACTCGCGAGTGGCCCGGGGACTTGGCAGAGCGTTGCATTAGTGGTACAGTGCGCGTATCACAGGTGCAACGCTGCGATCTAGGTGCAGCACTTGTGGTGAAGAAAGGAGGAGCCGATATGACCAAGATGCTAGACACCGGTGTCCATCAGCGGCTGGTGGCTGCCCAACTCAAAGATCCGGAGTTCCGAGACGAGTACGAGGCTGCCCGGAGGGAGATGGAGATAATCGACTCCGTCATCCAGCAACTCGATGAACTCCGCGAGCAGGCGGGGCTGTCGAAGGCCGATCTGGCAAGGATCGTCGGGCGAAATGCTTCCAGCATCCGTCGCCTCTTCACCGCACAGTCAAATCCGGAGCTTGCTCTGGTCGCCGCCATTGCCGTGGGACTCGGTGCGGACATCAGGGTCCAAGCGCCCAAGAAACGGCCCGCGAGGGCGCGCCGGGGCGAGCTGGCCACGGCATAGATCCAAGGAAACGTCCGTAGTCGCCACGTAAGATCGCCGTGTGGCGTGGGCCGTTATCTACTACAAGAGCGCTCGGGGCATTGTGCCGGCGTTCGAGTTCATGGCTGAGGAGTGCCCGAAGAAGG
>DATCCQ010000136.1:0-12640 GCA_036511185.1 Gaiellaceae bacterium | reverse complement strand
GCCGCTGGCGGCACGATCCTCCCCGGGTTCGTGTGTCAACACTGTCCCCTCCGGGCTCGCACCGCCAGCGGCGTCCCGAAGAACCGAGGGCACTTCGATCGCTAGAGGGACTTAGCGGAGGTTGCAGCCGCCTCGGCCATCGCCTCTGCGGCGGACTTGATGTTCCTCGGGCGGCGCGGCCGCTGCATACCCGCCTCGATCCAGCGGTCGAGCTCGCCGAAGAGCTCGTCGATCAGCTTGTCGGTGGGCACTTTGCGCAGCACCTCGCCGTGGGCGTAGATGAAGCCGACGTCGCGGCCGCCGGCGATGCCGAAGTCGGCCTCGCCCGCCTCGCCCGGGCCGTTGACAGCGCAGCCCATCACGGCGACCTGGAAGGTCTGCGGATAGCCGCGCAGCCTCTCCTCCACCTTCTCGGCCAGCGCCTGGGCGCCGACGTTGTCGCGGCCGCAGGTGGGGCAGCTGATCATGATCGGGCCGCGCTCGCGCAGCCCCAGCGCCTTGAGGATGGCCCAGGCGACCTCCATCTCCGCGACCGGATCGGCGGTTAGCGAGACGCGAATCGTGTCGCCGATGCCCTCGGCGAGCAGGGTGCCGATTCCGACCGCGCTCTTGATCGTGCCACCGAAGACGGTGCCGGCCTCGGTCACGCCAACGTGGAGCGGATAAGGAACCTTTTCTGATAGCTGCCGATAGGCGCGAATCGTGTCGGGCACCGAGGTCGACTTGACCGAGATCTTGAAGTCGTGGAAGTGAAGCTTCTCGAGCAGCTCCACCTCCTCGAGCGCCGCGTTGACTAACGCTTGAGCCTGATCTTCGTGCGCCAGCGCGCGTAGGTGCTCGGGCAGCGAGCCCGAGTTGGCGCCGATGCGCAGGGGCGTTCCGGCCGCCTTGGCTGCTTCGACCACCTCGGCGACTTTTTCGGGGCCGCCGATGTTGCCGGGATTGATGCGCACAGCCGCCACGCCGGCGGCGATCGCCTTCAGGGCCAGTGAGGCGTTGAAGTGGATGTCCGCGATTACTGGCAGTGTCGAGCGCCGCACTATCTCGGGCAGCGCCTCGGCGTCTGGCAGACCGGGAACGGCGCAGCGCACGATCTCGCAGCCGGCCGCGGCCAGCGCCTCGATCTGAGTCATCGTCGCCTCGACGTCGGCCGGGCGGATGTTGGTCATCGACTGTACGACGATTGGGGCGCCGCCGCCGATCTTGACGCCGCCGACCGATATCTGCTGCGAGCTGCTCACCTGATCGATTCTAGAGGCGGGCCTGTGTGACAGGCCTAACCGATGCGCCCAATGTCGTTCGTGACGCCGAGCATGAAGAGGAGCACAACGAGAGCAATCCCCACACCCGAGACACGTTCGTAGATCTCGCGCGAGACCGCTCGCCCGCGCGCCCCTTCGATCAGCGAAAAGGCGATGTGGCCGCCGTCGAGCGGTAACAGCGGCAGCAGGTTGAGCACACCGAGCGAGAGGCTGATCAGCCCGACGATGAACAGATAGTCGGAGAACCCATGCCTGTATGCGTCGGAAGAGCTCTTGACGATGCCGATCGGACTTGAGACATCGCCGCCGCCCTTGCCGATAAAGAGGCGGCCGATTCCGTTGACCACGATCTCCTTGACGATCCGCCCGGTTAAGCGAACCGAGTCTGCGGCGGCCGTCGGCAGCGAATCGGCCTCGTTCATCGGCTTCACCGCTCGAAGCCGCACGAGCTTTCCCTCGCGCCGAACGGTGAGCGTTATCGCCCGCCCGCCGGAGGCGCCAATTCGCTTCGTCAGCGTCGAGCCGCTGACCTTCTGCCCGTTAACGGCCAAGACGACGTCTCCTTGCTTGAGCCCCGAGCGCTTGGCCGGCGAGTTGGCCAGGACGCGCTCGACGTGTGTCGTCGTGGCACCGCTCTTTGTGGCCTTCACCTGGAAACCGAGGCGATAGACATCGAGCATGTAGAGCGAGGCGAAGATCGCGATCGCCACGATGATGTTCGTAACCGGCCCGGCCGCGATCACCACCAATCGCTTCCAGGTTGGCTGGCACCAGTAGGCATCGGGGGCGAGCGCATCATCGAGCTCTTCGAGGCCGCGGCGCGCATAGCGAGTCGAGACCGCTGAGAGAGTGGCTTCGTCGAGCCCTTCGCGCAGAGGCTCGAGATCTTTTTTCGCCTCTCCCAAATCGCCCTGCTCGAGATCGAGCCCGAGCGCGGCGACCGGAGCCGTGAGACTTTTATCCTCTTCCGCCGCCGCGCCGAAGTAGATCTCCGCGTCGCGCTTGCCCGGTCGGAACATGCCCGGGATCTTCACGTAGCCGCCGAGCGGAATCGCGCCGATGCCGTACTCGATTCCCTTGTGCTTCACCTTCGCCAACGCCGGTGGAAAGCCCACGTAGAAGCGCCGCGGCCGCATGCGCGTGGCCAGCGCGACGAAGAAGTGCCCCGCCTCGTGTGCCAGCACGAGCAAAGCCAGCCCGATGACAGCCAGAGCGAAGCTCACGACGGCGAGGAGACCTTTCCCAGCTCTTCTGCGGCTATCTCCCTGGCCGCCCGATCAGCCTCGACCAGCGAATCGAGATCGCGCGGCGCCGAGGTATCCGCGCGCTCGAGCGTGCGCTCGACCACCTCGGCGATAGAGAGGAACTGGAGCCGCCCGGCGAGGAAGGCTGCGACCGCGACCTCATTGGCGGCACTGAAGGCACAGGGCGCGCTGCCGCCCGTCTGTCCCGCCTGTCGCGCGAGGGAAACGAAGGGGAAGGTTTCCTCGTCGAGCGCCTGGAACTCGAGCGTCAGACCTGAAGCCATGTCGAGCGGCTGGATCGTCGTCGCCGCGCGCTCCGGATAACTGAGTGCGAAGGAGATTGGCACGCGCATATCGGGATAGCCGAGGTGGGCCAGCAGCGCGCCGTCGCGGAAGCGAACCAGCGAATGCACCAGCGAGCTCGGCTGCACGATCACCTCGATGCGCTCGTAGGGAAGCCCGAAGAGGAAATGCGCCTCGATCAGCTCCAGCCCCTTGTTGGCCAGCGTGGCCGAGTCGATCGTGATCTTCGGGCCCATCTGCCAGGTTGGGTGCGCGAGAGCTTGCTCGGGCGTGACGTGCTCGAGCTCGGAGCGGCTGCGACCCCGGAAAGGGCCTCCAGAGGCCGTGAGAACGATCGAAGCGACCTGCTCGGCCATTCTCCCCTCCAGGCACTGGAAGATCGCTGAGTGCTCGCTATCGACCGGTAGAAGCAACCATCCCCCGCGCTCCTTGGCCGCCAGAGCCAGTTCGCCCGCGGCGACAAGGCTCTCCTTGTTGGCGAGCGCGAGCGTCACGCCGTGCTCCAGCGCCCAGAGAGTCGCCCGGCAGCCGGCGAAACCGACGACGGCATTGAGCACGAGATCGGGCTCACAAGCCTCGAGTAATGGAATCGGGTCTCCCCCGCTCTGGAAGTGCTTGACGCCGTGCGCCGCCGCGAGCCCGGATAAGTCCGTCTTTGCCGCCGCGAGCGCACAGAGCTCGAGCTCCGGGCTGGCGTCGATGATCTCCAGCGCCTGGCGCCCGATCGAGCCCGTAGCGCCCAGGAGAGCGATCCTTTTCATGCTGGGAGTCTACGGGCGCCGGACTTGCAGACCACGACGGCTCATTTCCAAGGCGCCCTTAGCTCAGACGACGCCGAAGGCAACCAGCGTGAAGAAGGCAGCGCTACCGGCGAAGAGCAGCGAATCGATGCGGTCGAGTATGCCGCCGTGACCACCGAGCAGGCGGCCGGTGTCCTTGACGTGCATGTCGCGCTTGAGCGAGGACTCGAACAGGTCGCCCAGCGCCTCGGCGGCGACGATGATCACGCCGAGTAGGAGCGCCTGCCAGATCGCGAGGAAGACATCGCGATCGCTGTAAAGGGCAAAGAACGCCACCGCAATCGCCGCGACGACGCCGGCGAAAAAGCCTTCCCAGGTCTTCCCCGGCGAAAGCACCGGCGAGAGCTTATGGCGCCCGACCAGCCGACCCATCGCGTAGGCCGCCGTGTCCGCGGCAAAGACCGCGAGAAGAACCGTGAAGGCCGCCAGCTGACCCAGATGGTGGCCGCCGTCGGGAATCGCTCGGATGAGCTCAAAGGTCGCCAGGCCGCCGCCGATCCAGACCACCCCGAGCAGGGTCGATCCGACAGCGATCGTGGCCGGTTGGCGCGTCGTGGAGATGCCGTACTGGGCGAAGGCGAGCGGAATCGTCGCGTACAGGCCTGCGACCGCCCAGGGCAGACCGCCGACCTGGGCGCCGACGAGCGTCAAGGCCATGCCCACGTATCCGGCCAGAACGAGCGGATGGAGCGAGCGGATGAGCAGGTAGTACTCGTGCAGTCCGATCAGGGCGGCCAGCACAAGCAGGCTGAAGAGCCACCAGCCGCCACCCCAGACAAGCGCAAGCACGATCGGCAGCCCCACCACCGAGATAAAGAGCCGCGAGACCAGAGGGGTCAACTAGCGCCCTACCTTGACCGCCGCGATACGCACTAGCGACCCCCGAAGCGCCGCCGACGGCGCGTATAGGCCTGCAACGCCGCCCGCAGATCCGCGGGGCCGAACTCCGGCCAGAGCTTCTCGACGAAGGCCAGCTCGGTGTAGGCGATCTGCCAGAGCAAGAAGTTCGAGACGCGCGACTCGCCCGAGGTGCGGATGAGCAGGTCGGGGTCTGGCATTTCGGGCGCAGACAGGAAGGAGGTAAAGACCTCCTCGTCGAGCTTGTTTGGATCGACACCGGCTCTAAGCATCTCGCGCGTGGCCTCTACGAGCTCGGAGCGGCCGCCATAGTCGAAGGCGATCCAGAGGTCGAGGCGCTTCTTGTCCGCGGTGGCACTTTCGATCTTCTCTATCGCCTGGCGCAGATCGTCTCCGATTCGGTCCCGCCGGCCGACGAACCTCGTGCGCACGCCTTGCTCGGCTAGATCGGGAAGCTCCTTCTCGATCGTCTCGGCGAGGATCATCATCAGCGCGTCGATCTCGTCCTTGGGCCGCGACCAGTTCTCGGTCGAGAAGGCGAAGACGGCCAATGAGCGGACGTCGACTTCGAGACAGGTCTCGACCGTACGCCGCAGCGCGCGCGTGCCCGCCCGATGCCCCGAGGCGACCGGCAAGCCGTGGCGCCTGGCCCAGCGACCGTTGCCGTCCATGATAATGGCGACCGAGCGAGCCGAGGTCGGCAGCTCCTTCTCCATGGCCAGAGAAAGAATGCGCAGGGCGCGCAGTCTTGTTCGAAGTCCGAGCATCGTGAACTCCCCTTTACTGGGTCAAACCTCCATGATCTCGGCTTCTTTGACCTTCAGCAGCTCGTCGATGATCTTGATGTGGTCGTCGGTCATCTTCTGCGCCCGCTCCTCGGCGCGGCGCTCGTCATCGCTGCCGATCTCGCCCGAGCCGGAAAGTTCCTTCAGGTGGTGATTCAGATCGCGGCGGACGTTACGCACCGCAACCCGACCCTCCTCGGCCATGTGACGCGTCAACTTGACCAGCTCCTTGCGCCGCTCTTCGGTGAGCTGCGGAATGGGCAGCCGAATCAGGCGGCCGTCGTTGGAAGGCGTCAGTCCCAGATCGGATTCCATGATCGCTTTCTCGATTGCCTTCAGCGAGCTGGGATCGAAGGGCTGCACGGTGAGTAGCCGTGGCTCGGGTGTCGAGATGGTGGCTAATTGCTGCAACGGCGTGCGCTGACCGTAATATTCGACAGCGACGCGATCTAGCAGTCCGGTTGAGGCGCGACCAGTGCGCACCGTGTTGAACTCCGCGTGGATGGTCTCGACCGATTTGTCCATGCGGCTAGCGGCTTTCAAGAGCAAATCGTCTACTGGCATCAGGCCTCCTCGTTGGAGATGATCGTGCCGACTCGCTCACCTCTGGCAACACGCTTGATGTTGCCCTCGACGAGCTCGAAAACGTAGATAGGCAGGCTGTTGTCCATGCAGAGCGAGAGAGCCGTCGTATCCATCACCTTGAGGCCCTTCTCGATTGCCTCGAGGTGCGTCAGGCGAGGCAAGAAGCTGGCTTTCGGATCGGTATTGGGGTCACCGTCGTAGACGCCCTGGACGCCGCTTTTCGCCATCAAGATCGCTTCCGCGCCGATCTCTAGCGAGCGCAGCGCCGCTGCCGTGTCAGTGGTGAAGAACGGGTTGCCCGTCCCGGCGGCAAAGATCACGACGCGCCCCTTCTCGAGATGGCGGATGGCGCGGCGGCGAATGTAGGGCTCCGCCACCTCCGAAGCCGCGATCGCGGACATCAGCCTCGTCTGGCCGCCCGCTCGCTCGAGTGCGTCCTGCAGGGCCATCGAGTTGAGCAAGGTCGCGAGCATGCCCATGTAGTCGCCGGTGGCGCGATCCATGCCCTCCGCCGCCGCGGCCATGCCGCGGTAGATGTTCCCGGCGCCGACCACGACGGCCAGCTCGAGACCCTCCTCTTGGACGCCGAGGATCTCGTACGCTATCCGATCGACCGTGGGCAGGTCGATGCCGTAGCTGCGCTCGCCCATCAGCGCTTCGCCGGAGAGCTTGAGAAGGACGCGGCTGAAGGCCAGCTCGCCCTTCCTTCTCCCGCTCTTACTATCCCCGCCGGCGGCGCTCACGCCCTCACTCTGACAGGGCGAAGCGACGGATTGCAACGACCTTCGCTCCCCGCTCGGCCAGCACCTGCTCGACCGACTTGGCCGCATCGTGAATCCAGGCCTGGTCGACGAGCACCTGCTCGGCGAAGAATCGCTTCTTGAGCATGCCCTCGACGATCTTCTCGCGCACCTGCTCGGGCTTGGAAACGACGTCCGGCTGCTTCATGTAGACGTCGCGCTCCTCGGCCACCAACTCGGCCGGGACTTCGTCGCGCGCCAGATAGATGGGGTTGGCGAAGGAGATGTGCATAGCCAGCAGGCGACCGAGTTCGGCGTCTCCTCCGGCCAGCTTGACCAGTACGCCGATCTTGTTCGCCGGCGGATGGATGTAGCCGGCGAGCACCTCGCCGCCGGCAGCTTCGAAGCGCTCGGCGCCGCGAATGACGATGTTCTCACCGATCTTCGCGATCAGGTCGACGCGAGCACCCTCGAGCGACTCTGTCGCGTCGGGGCCATCGGTTTTAACGCTCTCCAACACACTCTGGGCAAACTGCTTGAAGTCTTCGTTGACCGAGACGGGCTCGCTTTCGCAGCCGACGGCGACCATCGCGGCGACGTCTCCCTCGATGCTCTGTAGAACTACGCCCTCGGTGGTGGCACGAGTCGAGCGTCTACCGGCCTTCGCCATGCCCTTCTCGCGCAGAAGCTTGCGTGCCGCGTCGAGGTCGCCTACGGTCTCCTGCAACGCTCGCTTGCAGTCCATCATTCCCGCGCCGGTTTGCTCGCGCAGATCTTTCACCAGGCCGGCCGAGATCTCAGTCACTGTGCCGACTCCTTATCTTCACTCGTTGCCTGCGGCGCCGGCTCTTCGGCGGCAGGCGTGCTCTCTTCGACTACGGCCGGCTCGGGCGCCTCAACAGCGGCCGGCGCCTCAACAGCGGCCGGCGCCTCTTCAACGGTTGGCGCCTCTTCAACCGCGGGCGCCTCTTCAACCGCGGGCGCCTCAACAGCGACCGGCGCCTCTTCGGCGGCTTTCTTTTCCATCTCTTCCGCGGTGGCCCGGTTCTTACCGGCCATGATCCCGTCGGCGATCGCCCGCACAATCAAATTGCAAGAGCGGATGGCGTCGTCGTTGCCGGGAATTACGTAATCGGCTTCCTCGGGATCGCAGTTCGTGTCGACGAGCGCGATCACCGGCATTCCGAGCCTCTGGGCCTCGCGCACCGCGAGCTGTTCCTTGCGCAGGTCGACGATGAAAATCGCGTCTGGCTGGCGGCGCAGATCGGCTACACCACCAAGGTTCGTCTCCAGCTTCTCGAGCTCGGCCAGCATTGCCAGCCGCTCCTTGGCGGGCAGCAGCTCGAGCTGGTTGTCTTGCTTGAGCCGGCGCAGCTCGTGCAGTCGCTCGATGCGACCGGAGATCGTGCGCCAGTTGGTCAGCAGTCCGCCGAGCCAACGGTTGCTCACGTAGGGCATACCGACCCTGGTGGCCTGCTCGACAACAGCATCCTGGGCCTGCTTCTTGGTGCCCACGAAAAGCACCGTCCCGTTTCGTTCGGCGACGTTGCGCGCGAAGGAGTAGGCCTGCTCGAGCAGCTCTTGCGTCTGCTCTAGATCGATGATGTAGATGCCGCCGCGCTCAGTGAAGATGTAGCGGCGCATCTTCGGGTTCCAGCGTCGAGTCTGGTGCCCGAAATGGACGCCGGCCTCGAGCAATTCCCGCATGGAGACTGCTGGCACGGGATGCACTCCCTTCTGATTGGTTTCTGGTTAAAGCCGGTGGAGACGGATGGAACCGATCCCTATAGACCGGCACCACCATCCGCCCGACCCACCGGGTCGTAGGGATGTTGTTGGTTGAAGCTCGCGCATTCTAGCGCTCGCCGGCACGAGCCCGCGCCAGCGCCCGCTCGAGATCGGCCGGAAGCGGCGAGGAGACCTCTATCTCCTCGCCCGTGATCGGGTGCCGAAACGCCAGGCGACAGGCGTGTAAGAACTGCCGCTCGAGCCCGAGATCGTGGGCCACTCCGTAGGTCGCGTCCCCCGCCACGGGAAGGTTTATCGCCGCCAGATGCACCCGGATCTGGTGCGTACGGCCGGTTTCGAGCCGTACGCCGAGCAGCGCGTGACGGGTAAATGGCTCGCGCAACTCGAAGTGGGTGACCGCCGCGTGCGGCTTGTCTGTCTCGAGCGACCGCTTGGTCGGATGTTGTCGATCGCGGCCGATCGGCGCTTCGATCGTGCCTTTACGGGAACGTGGCCGGCCACGCACGAGCGCCAGATACTCGCGCTCGATCTCGTGTCGCCGAACCATTCGGCGCAGACTGAGGAAGGCCGCCTCGCTGCGGGCGACAACCATCAGCCCCGAGGTGTCGCGATCGAGCCGGTGAACGATGCCGGGCCGCTCCGGCGCCTCTCCTCCCCGCGCCCCGTATGCAACGAGAGCATTGGCCAGCGTCCCGCTCGAGCGGCCGGCGCCCGGGTGAACCGAGATGCCGGCCGGCTTGTCCACCACCAGTAGGTGCTCGTCTTCATAGGCAAGAACCAGTTGCCGCTCTTCGGGCGCGAGGGGTACTTGCTTCGGCGGCAACTCGTAGTCGATCGTCTCGCCTCCGCGCAGGCGCTCGCTCTTACGCGCCGCCCGCCCGTCCACGAGCACCTCACCGTCGGCGAGCATCCGCACAGCCAGCGCCCGCGAACCGATCTCGGGCACGGTCGCCAGTATGCGATCGAGTCGCTCGCCCGCCAGCTCGCTAGTTACTTGGAGCTTGGCGCGGGTCACCGGTAGAGCGCGGTAGGTAGCGATCGGGAGCGACTAAGAAGAAGACGAGGGCCGCTACGCCGAGGACTATGAAAGCGTCCGCGAGATTGAAGGACGGGAAGAAGCCGAAGTCGACGAAATCGGTTACATAGCCGCGCACGACGCGGTCGAGCAGGTTCGAGACACTGCCGCCGACAACGAGACCGAGCGCTGCCGGAAGCAGCGGGTGCCGGGCACCGGAGTGCGCGAAGAAGAAGATCATCCAGAGCACCACGGCAGAGGTCAGGACGATCACCAACGAGGTGGCCTGCGTGAAGAAGCCAAAGGCGATGCCGGAGTTCCGCACGTGGCTGATCTTGAGCGAGCCTGCGATCGAGACACTTGATCCGAGCGCCAACCGGCTGGTCACGAGCCACTTGGTCAGCTGATCGGCCGCTAGCGCGCAGAAAACGACCAAGCCGAAGCCGAGCCACTGTCGAAGCCCGGCGCCGAGCCACCTCTCGGCAACCGAGATCGGCGTCAGAGCGTCGGGAGTGGAGCCGACACGGACCTCGGGAAGTTGGCGTGTTTGTTCGCTCAAGTGCGTTCCTCGCGCCGCTTGCAGTCGATACATAGACCCGCCCACGGTAGAGCAGCAAGGCGATCGGCAGCAATCGGCCCGCCACAGGACACGCAGCGACCGAAGCTTCCCTGCTCGATTCGCTCGAGCGCCCTTGCGATCGCGGCGAGCCCCTCCTGAGCCACTTCCTCGAGCGAGTAATCGAGCTCCCTGTCCAACGTCACCGAACCGACCTCGGCGAGATGCTCTTGGAGGCTGTTGAGCTCGAGCGCGTCCGCTTCGTCGGCGCCGGGATTCTCGGTGTGTAGGTACTCGAGCGCGGCGTTCAAACGCTCCTTCTCTTCCAGAAGCGATTTGCGGTAACCGTTAAGCTCGCTTGCCTTCATTTGCCTCGCCTTCTCCGGCCGAGACGCTGAGCAGGCGCTCGCTCTCCTCGGCGTCGATTCCTTTTACTTCCACAATCTTGTCACGGGCGGAGGCTCCAGTAACCACTCGTATTTGTGAACGAGCAACTCCTAACGTCTTCCCAAGTAGTTCGATCAACGCTTCGTTGGCCCTCCCGGATTCCGCGGGAGCGGCCACTCGTATTTTCCATCTCTCCCCATAACGACCGACGACGGCGCTCTTCTTGGCACCGGGTGAGACGCGTAGGGAGAGCCGCGCCTGCGACCCCGACATATTCCTCAGTATAAAAGCCTCGCCGGCGCCTCGGCCCCGCGCCGAGGGCGGAATGAGACAGTTTCCCGTTCGGCGCCTACTAGGGAAGAACCAGGCGCTGCCCCGGAGTCAGCAGCACGCTCTGGCCAAGATCGTTCCGCTGCTCGAGATCCCAAACGCCCCGGCGTGAGTCGCCGCTGTAGTAGCGATGAGCGATCGACCAAAGCGTGTCACCGGACTTGACGACGTACGTACCGCTATGGCCGGATGCACCGGAGGCGTGAGCCAGGCAGCCCCACATAGCAACCAGAACTAGAACGACCGTGACGAAGCGAGGGAACATGTGTTCGCCATACTATAACGAACACCTGTTCGTGTCAAGGCGTTACGAACACCGGCTCGATCGTGCCCTCGCTCGAGACAGTGAGCTCGAGCATCGTGGCCCCCAGGGTCGAGCGCGGAACGGTCGGACTGCCGGGATTTAGGATCAGGCGACGACCCGGCCGCTGGATCTCCGGGACGTGCGTGTGCCCGTAAACGACGGCGTCGCAGTCCGCGAATTTCTGCAGTAGGCGGGCGACGCGCCCGAGCGCTGGGCCGGGATCGTGCAGTAGGCCGATCTTGACTCCTCCGATTTCGGCGACGTCCCGCGCCGGGAGCCGTTCTTTTAGCACCAGTGCGTCCATATTCCCGCGCACCGCGGCGACTGGAGCCAAGCGCTCCAACTGCTCGAGCACGGGCGGCGCGACAATATCGCCGCAGTGCACGATCAGGTCGGCGCCTTCCAGGTGGTGAAGGCACCAGGCCGGAAGCTCTCCCCCGCGGCGGAGGTGGGTGTCCGAAAGGCAAACGACTTTCAGCGAGCTCATCTCGGGCATCGTCGCACGATCGGCCGCGGACGAGTCCCTAGTCGAGCACGTAGGCGAGCGCGACCTGTGTCACGCGCGAGTTCTTGAGCCGAAAATCGGTAATCGCGCGGCCCGGTTCCCAGCGCCCGATCCAGCAGTGGTGGACACCGAACTCCCGCTTGCATTGCTCGCCCCGCAGGCCGACCCGAAGCTGGGCCAGCGTCGAGCCCACGCCGACGCCGTTTGCCGTCTTCTCCAGGCTGCTTTTCGTTGTCAGGCTCGTCGCCTTGTTGCCGTTCTGAAAGGAGACCGTGACCCGCCCGTAGACGAGCCGGCGCCAGTGCCCGAATAGATTCGAGCCGCTGCGGACGCGCAGCGGGGCGCCGAGCTTGGCCTTCACTGCGCTCTCACTCATGCCCAGCTTGATGCCCGCGATCGAGCTCTGGGGAACGATCGCCGCCGAGGCGGCCGAGGACAGAATGAGCGCCGCCAGGACGAGCGCGCCAAGAACGAGCAGTTGGAGACGCTTCATCGCAAGGAGCGTATTCCACGTAGGCGCAGAAGAAAAGTGCAATCGAGCTTCTTTCTTCATATCGTCTGCTCGATATGCAAGTGTCCCGGCATGAGGCTTCGTGCTTGCTTGCTGCCGGCCGCGTCGGCGCTCGTGCTGCTACTCGGCGCTTGCGGTAGCTCGAAGCGAGAGGCGGCACTCACAGCCCACGCGGCTACACCGGCGACGCCCGCCGCCTCGGTATTCGTGCGCGCCTACTTCATCCGCGACGGAAAGTTGGCCGCGACCGGGCGGAAGGGCGTGCACACGCTCGCCGTCGGGCAGGCCTCGATCGGCGCCCTCCTCGCCGGACCCAACGCGGCTGAGAGGAAGATCGGTTTTTTTACCACTCTGCCCGAGAACGCCGAGCTAAGAAAGATCACGAAGAGCGCCAACCGCCTAACCGTCGAGCTCTCTACGACGCTCGGTACCGCTGCCAGAGCACAGATCGTTACGACCCTGACGCAGTTCGCCAGCATTCAAGACGTCGTCGTCGTCACCCCCACAGGCCGCTCGCGCCCGCTTAGTCGGTCCGATTTTGAAAAGCTGATGCCGGCCGTTTTGGTTGAAAGCCCGCTGCCGTTCGAGCCTGTGAAGAGCCCGCTGCGCGTGTCCGGCACTTCCAACACCTTCGAGGCGACCTCGCAGCTCGAGTTGCTGAACTCCAAGGGAAAGCTCCTCGTCTCCAAGACAGTCACGGCCAGTT
>DATCCQ010000135.1:0-29386 GCA_036511185.1 Gaiellaceae bacterium | reverse complement strand
GCGATCACGCTGGCGGCTCAGGTGAACGCCCAGGTGACGATCGGGCTCGGGCTCGTCTACAACTTGCAGGGAATGGCCAAGATCATCGGCCGCTACCACTGGCTCAAGCAGCTGGTTGCCGGCGACCAGCGCGTCAAGCCCGATCGGCCGACGCCGGCGCGGGCGACGAAGGGCATCGTGTTCGACAACGTCACCTTCGGCTATCCGGGCACCGACAAGGTTGTGCTCGGCGGTGCGAACCTCGAGTTCCCGGCCGGCTCGACGGTCGCCATCGTTGGCGAGAACGGCGCCGGCAAGACAACGCTGGTCAAGCTGCTCTGTCGCTTCTACGAGCCGCAAGAGGGTCAGATACTGCTCGACGGCGTCGACATCCGCCGTTTCGACATCGCCGAGTGGCGTGAGCGAATAGCCAGCGGTTTCCAGGACTTCGCCCGCTTCGAGCTCATCGCCCAGCGGACCGTCGGCGTCGGCGATCTGCCCAAGCTCGACTCCGAGCCTGCGGTCACGGGGGCATTAGAACGAGCGCACGCCGAGGACATGATCGGCCGTCTCGATCAAGGCCTTTCCACGCAACTCGGTAAGAGCTACGCCGAAGGCACCGAGCTCTCCGGCGGGCAGTGGCAGAAGCTGGCGCTCGGGCGCGCAATGATGCGCGAAGAGCCGCTCCTGCTCGTCCTCGACGAGCCCACGAGTGCGCTCGATGCCCAGGCCGAGCACGAGCTCTTCGAGCGCTACGCTGAGAATGCCAAGCGCGTGGGCGCCGCCACCGGCGCGATCACTCTGTTCGTCTCGCACCGCTTCTCGACCGTGCGCATGGCCGACCTGATCCTTGTTGTCGCCGACGGAAAGGTGCTGGAGGCGGGCAGCCATGCCGAGCTGATGCGGCTGGGAGGCCTCTATGCCGAGCTCTATGAGCTGCAAGCGAGTGCCTACCGCTAACTCGGGCTTTGCTTACACTCCGCGAGGAGTGAGAAAGGCGCACGCGACCGTCATCGGGGAGGCCGAAGAGCTGCAGCGGGAGGCCGCCTTGGTGGCTGACGTTTCGCCGAGCGGGCCTTACTCACTAACACTCTCGGTACGAGGCGCGGGCGACGCATGCAGGCGTTTTAGAGGCGGAGTACTCAGCGCTCTGATAGAGGGCGAAGGCGGTACTGAGATCGTTCGAGCGCGGCAAAAGCCTGACGGCACGATCGCTCTACGCGTCGATAGCGAGCAAGGCCTGGAGCGGATTCGCTTCGAGTTGGCGCTCGATGACGATCACTCCGCCTTTCTCCAGCGCTTCCGCGACGACCCTCTCCTCGGCCCCTCGTTACGCACCCTTCGCGGGCTGCGCCCGATCAGGCTCGCTACGGTCGCTCATGCCCTTCTGCGCGCGCTCTGCGGGCAGTTGATCACCGCTCGCGAGGCGCGGAGCATCGAAGCCCGTGTCATCCGCAGAGTCTCGCCTTGCGACACCGCGAGCGGTCTCTACGCTCCGCCCACGCAGGAACGGTTGGCAGCGCTTTCGCCGGCTGAGCTCTGCCGTCTCGGTCTGGCGCCGAAGCGCGCCGCGACTCTCGTTCGGCTCTGCCGCACGCTCGACCTGGAGCGACTGCGCGAGTTGCCGTCGGACTCTGTGGTTGCCCGGCTTGCTCGTGAGCGAACGGTCGGGCCGTGGTCGGTCGGAGTCGTTTTTCTCGAAGGGCTCGGTCGCTACGACCACGGGCTTGTAGCGGATCTCTGGCTGGTGAAGCTCTGCTCGGTGCTTGCCGGTCGCTGGGTCAGTGAGGCTGAGACGGGCGAGTTCCTCGCTCGCTACGGAGAGTGGCAGGGTCTCGCCTCTCTCTACTTGCTGAGGGGATCGAGCCAGGGACTGGTCCCGCTCGGTCGCGGCAGCGTGGACGTGGGAACGAGCGCGCGCGCCATCCGCTTGCGGGGGTAGGAGCTTCTCGCCTCGCGCGCCGGACGAGGTATAGACTCCGCGCGATGAGCGTGGACAAGCGGCGTATCGTCGTAATCGGCACGGGCAAGATCGGAGAGGCTCTGATCAAGGGCCTGTGCGCATCGGGCTGGCGCAAGCCGGGCGAGATCACCGCCACCGACATCCACAGCGAGCGCCTGCAGGCGATCAAGGAGCGCTGCGGCGTCGAGACGAGCGAGTCGAATATCGAAGCCGTCAAGGGCGCCGGTTTGATCGTTATTGCCGTCAAGCCTCAAGATTTGCCTGCGCTGATGGCCGAGATCGGCGATGGGCTAACGAGCGAGCAAACTGTGCTCTCGGTCGCGGCGGCGGTACGGACAGCGACTATCGAGAAGCACCTTTCCGCCAAGGTTCCGGTCGTGCGCGCGATGCCCAATACTCCGGCCACGGTACAGGAAGGCATGGCGGGAATCTGCGCCGGAGCGCACGCCGGCGAAGAGCATATGGCGCTGGCCGAAGAGGTACTGGCTCACCTGGGCGCCGTAGTGCGGGTGAAGGAGGAAGAGATGGATGCGGTTACGGCCGTCTCCGGCTCGGGCCCGGCCTACTTCGCGCTCCTCGCCGAGGCGATGATCGAGGCCGGGATCCTGCTTGGTCTCTCACGCGAGATCTCTACGCAACTCGTCGTTCAGACGATGTTCGGAACGGCGAAGCTGCTCCGAGACGAGCACATCCACCCGGTCGAGCTGCGCGAGAACGTCACCTCGCCCGGCGGCACGACGATCAGGGCCATTCGCGAGCTCGAGCGCGCTGGTATCCGAGCCGCGTTCCTGAACGCCATCCAGGCGGCCATGGAGCGCTCGCGCGAGCTCAGCGGCGAAGACGAGTAAAGGCTTGCGCCGGCGCAGCAGTTCGGCGCGCGCCGACTCGGATCACGTCATATAGTGCGGTCTGTCTATGTCTCCCTCGCCTGACGACCACGACACGCTAGAAGTCCTGACCATCAGCAGGCCCGATCAGCTGAAGGCGCTTGGCCATCCGCTGCGCCTGCGCGTGATCGAACTGCTGGGTGGGGAGGCCGAGAAGGCTTTCACGAACCGGGAACTGGCGGGTCGAATCGGCATCGACCCCGGGCACCTGCACTTCCACGTGCGCATGCTGCTGAAGGCCGGGCTGATTCGGCTGGCCGAGGAAAGCGGCGGCCGGCGCGAGAAGCCCTACCGAGCAGTTGCCCGGAACATCACCGTCGCGCCCGAACTGCTATCGGCCAACCCCGTTATCAGCGACCTGCAGGCGTCAATGCTCGAGGAGGTGCAGCGCGGCCTGGCCAAGTACTCGCAGACCGGGCGCTTCCGCGTGCTCACCGACTCCGTGCGCATCGATCCAGATCGCCTTTCGGATCTGATCGATCAGGCTCTCAACCAGGCTCAAGCGGAATCCGATCCGGAGCTCGAGCCGATAATGGTGACGGTTTTCATGCATCCGCCGGCGACCAGCGGGTAGAAGTTACCGGCCAACTAGCCCCTCAGCACTAACCGAATCGAGTTCTTAGCGTCTACTTCTGGCTCCAGCACGGTTCTTCGGCTATTATTTCTGTGAGCCGCGCTCTTCATCAGTAGCTAACTGAGCGTCGGCGCGTCTATTCCTGATGGTCACGGCGCGGCAACGTATGCCGCCCTCCCATGTCAGAGACGACAGACCAACTTCCGACAACGCTCGACCATTCCGGCGAAGAAATCGTCGCCAAAGCCCGACGCGCCGAAGCCTGGGCGGGCGAGTCGTTCCTGCGCGAGGGCGAAGATCCGGCTCGGTCGATGGCCTCCGGCTCGGCTCGTAGGCGCGCTCTCGACGACGCAATCGCCGAGATCGAAAAGGGGAATACGGCGCCGTCGCCGGAGTGGAAAGTCCGCTACGCGGTGATGCTCGGGCTCGAGCGGGTGCTGTCGGAGAAGCCGCCGCACCTGGCTTCGGGGCTGGAGCTTCGGCGCCACCAGGTTGATGCGCTCGCCGGCATGCTCACCGAGCTGATCGCCGCCAACGAGCGCCAGGTCGAAGCGGCCTTCTCGAACGGCCCCGTTCCCGACGAGGCGGAGGTAGAGGAAGAGGAAGAGGAAGAGAATGGCTTTGGCGAGCCGCATATCGGCGAAGAGGAAGAGCTGCAGGAATTGACACCCGCGCAGGATCCAGGCGCAATCAGGCGCTTCCGCTTCCGCCATCCCACCGCCTCGGGCAAGACGATCGCCGCGGCCGGCTTCGTCGAGGCGGCCCGAACGGTCGGCGTGCTCATCCTCACTCACCGGCGCCTGCTGGTCAGCCAGTTCCGCCACGATCTCACCGATACCGGTTACGCCAAGCGCTTCGCGGACGTAATCCTGCGTGGGCACAAGGTTCGCAAGCCGAACCCGATCACGATTCAGACCTACGCCTGGTTTGCCCGCCACCACGCCGAGGTCGAGCCCAGCGCCTACCAGCTGGTGATCTGCGACGAGGCGCACACGGCGCTGGGCGAGAAGACGAGCGCTGCCATCCGCGCCTTCCCCGACCCAGTCTTCATCGGCATGACCGCCACCGAGCAGTTGATCGCCAAGCAGGTCTCCGACGTCTTCCCGGCCTCGGTCGACGATCTGCCGCTGCAAGACGCGGCCCGCCGCGGCCTGATCGCGCCGCTTCGCTGCCTGCGCGTTCCGCCGGTGGCGGCGATTCACTCCGTTCCGATCGTCGGTGGCGACTTCGACGAGCGGGCGCTGGCCCAGGTTCTCGATCACACGGCGCTGAACCAGGCCGCGGCCAGCCTCTACCGCGATCGCTTCGACGACACGCCCGGCATCGTCTACGCCGCCGGGGTCGATCACGCCTACAACCTGGCCCAGGAGTTCCGCGCCGCCGGTCTCAAGGCCGAGGCCGTCAGCGGCCGCACGCCGCCGGTGAAACTGGCCGAAACATTGGCCGCCTACGAACGCGGCGAGATCAACGTGCTGATCAACGCTCAGCTGCTGGCCGAGGGCTGGAATTCGCCCCGCGCCACGATCTGCATGCATCTGGCTCCGACCGCCTCACGGCGCGTTTATCAGCAACGGATCGGTCGCATCATGCGAACCCACCCGCGCAAGGAAGCCGGCGTCGTGATCGACTTCGTGCCGAAGTCCTCCACGCACTCGGAAAAAGTGATCTCGCTTCATTCGCTGCTCGGCGCCGACTTCTACCGCGAAGGAGCCCGCGTGACTCCGGCGCCTCGGCGGCGAATGCAGCGCCGGGCGCGCCGCCGCCTCGCCCCAGCGCCCTGGTTGGTGCCCGTGACGCCCGATGTGAAGCGGCGCCTAGCGGTGATCGCGCGCGAGTGGCAGCGGATCGATCCGAAGTACCTCGACGATGATGAGCAGCGCTTCTGGGCGATGATCGCCGGGCGCAGTATCCGCTTCGAAGAGCGGGCCGAGTTTGTGCGCAAGCTAATCGAAGGCAACACCAGCAAGCTGGCGCTCGAGCAGTTTCTCTTCACCTGCGCCGCCGAGAACCCGAATCGCCGCCTGCGCCTGATGGCGCTCGTCGATCGAGTCTCCACCCCCGTGGAACGCGCCGATTACGACGACCTAGTCACGCTCGTCACCCAGGCGCCCACCTGGGAGAAGGAGCGCCTGCAAGGGATACGCGTGCTTCTGCGCGCTCTAGCCGAGGGCAAGGCCGTCGCCCCCGAGCAGATTCTCGTGCGCTGGCTCTGGCGGCTGGCGCGTGCCAGCCGCAAGGCTCAGGACCGCAAGGCAAGCGCCGAGTTCGCCGACGCCAAGCGCCTGCTCGGCGCCGTGGCCAACTCCCGCGGACGTCGCCACGAAGAGAACGTTGCGCGGCTCGTCAACGTGGCTCGCGAGCAAGCTCTGCATGTCGGAGCGGCATTGCTGGCCTCGGCCGAAGGCTACACACCGCGGGCGACCCAGCTGATCGAAGCGGCACGTGAGCGACTGGCCGGTGTCGACGAGATAGCGGCGGCGCTGGCCGAGAACCTACCGGCTCCCAAGCTTCAATCTTCGCGCCGCAGGCGGCGGAGGAAGCGGCGCAGCGGAGCGGCTCAGCAAGGTAAGGCCGAAAACGCGAAGGCGCCGTCAAACACGAAGTCCGGCGCAGAAGAGCCAGCGCAGCAAAGCGCGTCGACGGAAACCGGCGAAAGCCGCCCCGCTACGGAAGTCGGCGAAAGCAAACCCGTAGAAGCCGGCGCTCCCATACCGCAGACAGGCAGCGCGCAGGAGAACCAGAGCGCGATCTCGCTCCCCGGCAGCAGCGCGTAACTCTCGACGCAGACGATCTACGGCCGGCGCTAGCCTGCCGCAGGGCCTGAGTCGCCGCCGCCGTCGTTCTCGCGATCGCGTAAGAACTTGGCCAACTCCGCGGCCAACGACTCGCCACTCGGAATACCCGGCTCGTACTCCTCGGGCGGCTCGCCCGAATCGCTCTGGCGCTCGAGCGCTTCGATGTACGACGTGGTCTCCTCGTCGCCGGCAACCGCTTCGCTGACGCTCTCGGTGTAGCTGTCGACCGCCTGCTCCAGCTCCTCAAGGTCGAGCTTCGTCTCCAAGAGCTGGTCGACGCGCTCGCAGAGCGCGAGTGCCGCGCGCGGGCTGGGGGTTAGCGAGACGTAGTGCGGGACCGCCGCCCAGAAGCTGACGGTCTTCATGCCCGCGTTCCGGCAGCCGTCCTGAATCACGCCCACGATTCCCGTCGGTCCCTCGTAGTGCGAGGTATCTACATCGAGCCGATCGATTGCATCACTGTCGTCTCCGTTTGCCGTGATCGGCGAGGGACGCGTGTGCGGTACGTCGGCGAGGAGAGAGCCCAGAGTGATTACCTGTTCCACAGCGAGGTCGCGCGCAAGCCCCACGACGAGCTCGGTAAAGCACCGCCAGCGGAGGTTCGGCTCGACCCCGATGAGCAGGACGACGTCGTGGTCCTGGCCTTCGGGCCGGGCGTGGAAGAAAACATTCTCGGGCCAGGTGAGCTCGCGGGCCTCGCCGTCGGTGAGCGATACCTGCGGGCGGGTAGCCTGGAAATCGAAGAACTCCTCCGGATCGATCTCGGCGAAGCGCGTGGCGTTCCACAAACGCGCCAGATAGCCCGCGGCGAGCGTTGCGCCCTGGCCACCGTCGTTCCAGCCCTGGAAGGCGATGATGAGGATCGGTCGCTTGAGCTTCGGTCGGTTGACGATCTTGAGTGCGCTCATTCAGACAGTTTATGCAGCCGTCGATTTTCCCGACGGCCGAGGTGTGCTGCGGCCCAAAGAAACTCACGTGGCCTTATCCGCTCGAGTTTGGGAAGTCGAAGAAAGACCGAGTTAGAGCAAACACGCCCGTCGGCGCGAAGAGTGGACCAGCGCAGGGCGGGCTGGAACTTGCTGCAGCCGCGACGACAAGGGGCGTGCCCGGCCTGGGCCCTCACGCCCCCGAGGTCATCACGGCTGCTAGTAGTGCATACGCCCGCCGCCGTGACCCGTGACGACTGGTGTCGAGCTGTCGCTCGTTACAGTCACAACGGGAACGGTCGTTACTGCGGGCCTGTGCCATGCTGCACCTGCGGGACCTGCGAGGATCGCCGCAGCGAATGTCGCGCAAAGCGCGAGTAGTAGCAGGAGTCTGGCCATTCTTTCCTCCTTCCTCTCAGAATCGAAGATCTTGCATGAGCTCGGCGGCGTGCCGGTACAAATGCGCCGCCTCATCGGTGGTTCCGCGTGCTTGGGCCAGGTCGCCCAGCGCTACGTAGGTGCGCGACAGGTTGCTGGTGGCACGCACGCTCTCGAAGAGGCCCCTGACCTCGTCCAATGCCTCTGCGGCCTCGTCGAGCCGGTTCTGGGCAAGTAGCGCCTTGCCCAGCACGAGACGAGCCTCGCCGACCTGTTCGGGATCGACTGCCTCGTCTCCGATCAACTCGATCGCGTATCGAGCCTGCTCCTCGGCCTTGGTCGGATCGCCGGTCTCGAGATAGAGGCTGGCGATCGACGAGATCGCGCCGCCGCTCCACTCATTGGCGCCGGCATCGAGGAAAATCTTGTACGCCCGCTTGAAGCTCGCGAGAGCTTCGTCGTTCTTACCGAGTAGGGCGTGGCAGAAGCCGAGGTTGTTCAGAACTTTTCCGAGCTGGAACTGATCCTCTGCCTCCTCGTACTTTGCTCGGGCCTTCTCGGCATAGGTGCGAGCCAAGACGAAGCGGCCCTCGCGCTCCGCGACGAGCGAAGCCTGCATGTAGGAGTAGCCGATGACGCGAGGATCACCGAGTTGCTCGGAAAGCTCTACCGCGCGCTCGGCGTCTTCGCGCGCCGCTTCGATATCGCCCACGCGCTGGTAACAGACGGAGCGGTAACCGAGAACTTGCGCGCGCGTGGAGTCGGCGGCCAGAGGAAGCTGCTCGAGCAGCTTTTGAGCCTCTGTTAGGAGCGTGATGGCAACGTGTGTGCTGCCGAGCTTCGTACGCGCGACACCCAGCTTGAACAGAGCCTCGGCGCGGATGACGTCGTCGAGTTGCTCCTCGTCGACGAGTTCGCGGGCCTTGGTCAGCACTTCCAGCCCCTCGCGAATCTGCCCCTCCTCCATCATTGCCCAGCCCTCGCCGAGTAGCCGGCGAGCTGAAAGATCAACCGAGCCCGATGCAGCGACGGCGGTCTTGGCGTCGGCGAAGACCTCGAGCGCACTCTCGAACTCGCGCGCCTGCGCATGTGCTTCCGCTCGCGCGAGCATTGCTTCGACTCGAGCGCGATCTTCAGTCGATACTCCATGCGCGAGGTAGCCGGGATCGATGCTGAGTCGGGAGGCTAGGTAGTCGACCGTTTCCGTTGTCGGGCGGGTCTTTCCCAGCTCGATCTGGCTGATGTACTCCTTGGAGAAACGGACGCCGGCAAGATCCGTCTGCGTCAACCCGAGCGCGACACGCCGCTGGCGCACACGCTCGCCAAGACCGATTTTCGGCCTTTGGCGCTCGACTGCCGATGTGGCATGGGTGTCGGTATTAGCCTGCGGCATAACTACCCTCCCTGATACTCGTCGCCATCCCATTCAGCTGCAATCACCTGTTTGGGTATTAGCGGTTCACCTCGCCGGTTGACCCCCCCGCAGAATACCCGGGCGGGCACGTTAACTGGAGAGCGGCCAATATCGGCGTTTTCCCGTCAGGGACGCGGTTTGCAGGCTCTTTATGCCGCTTTTGGGGGGTAGAAATCACTTGACTGAGCTACTTGACTCGGCTCGGAAGCGGCCATATAGTGAGTCCACGCCGACTAAGTCAGACGCCAGACGCGGTCGGATTCGAAGATAGGCCAGCGACGAAAGCTCCGAAGTCGTGGCTGGGCCGCAGAGCCACAGCTCTCGGTTCGTCGCCAAGGCCAATCTTCTCGGGAGTGCTCCCTGGGGCCGCAGCCGGGAGTCTCCCCAAAACGGATTGAGCCCCGGGTGCCGCAGCCGGGGCTTTCTCCTTTCTAGAAGCCAAGTGCTCGAGCAACGGTCGGAATGCAGTGCTCGGGGATGAGGCTGATCACCGGCTGCCAGGCGAGCTAGCTCGCCGGCTCTTCGGCGTGCTCGTGATGTCGCTTGCGCACGAGAATCGCGCCGACGAACGCGGCGCCGAGCGCGATCGCGGCCGCGACGAGTAAGGCGTTGTGCAGACCGTGCACGAAGGCCTGGTACGCGACCGCCTGCTTCTGCTGAGCGGTGGGTGCGGGAAGATGGATTCCCAGCGCGGCGGCTTTCTGCACCTTGGCGCGATAGGCGGCCTCGGCGTTACTGGCGAAGGACGAGCTTTGTGAGGCCATGATCGCGCCGAGTAGCGCGATGCCGAGCGAGCCGCCGACCTGACGGAAGCTGTTCAGTACGCCCGCGCCCACGCCGGCCTTGTCGACCGGCACCGTTGCCATTGCAGCCGCCGTGGTCGGCGACATTGCCATCGGCATGCCAATACCACCGATGATCATCGCCGGTAGAAGCTGCGGATAGGTCGTGTGCATGCCGACCCGCGAGAAGAGATAGAGCGATATGGCCACCAGCGTCATTCCGGCCGCCATCAGCCAGCGCGAGCCAATGCGATCGGAAAACCGCCCGGCGAATGGAGCCACGAGAATGATGAGAGCGGTCATCGGTAGGAAGCTCGCGCCCGCTCGCGTCGGCGAGTAGCCGATGATGTTCTGGATATAGAGCGACATGAAGAAGAAGACGCCGAACATCGCCAGCGAGACGAGCAGCGCAACCAAGACCGAGCCGACGAAGTTGCCGATCCTGAACAGCGACAGCTCGAGCATCGGCAGCCTCTGGTGCAGCTCGAGCACGATGAAGACGAACATCAGCACGCCGGAGAGCACGAACAGGCCGATGATCAGCGGCGATGTCCATCCCCTGTTGTCCCCCTCGATAAGCGCATAGGTCAGCGCGAACAGCGAGAGGCCCGAGCTGAGCAGCCCGGGCAGGTCGAGGCCTTGCTCGTGGGAGGTGTCGCGCGACTCGATGATCACGACGCGCGAGACGACGATCGCCAACACTCCCACGGGCACGTTCACGAAAAAGATCCAGTGCCAGCTCAGTTGCTGGGTCAGAATGCCTCCGAGCAGCGGGCCGATAGCGAGCGCCATTCCGGCCGTCCCGGCCCAGACGCCAATTGCCGTCCCGCGCTGGCGTGGCGGGAAGGTCGCGGTGACGATCGAAAGCGTCGAGGGGATCATGATCGCCGCGCCCACACCCTGAATCGCGCGTGCGCCGATGAGCAAGTTGATCGAGCCCGCTAGCCCGCATAGAAGCGACGAGATCGCGAATATGGCAAGGCCGACGTTGAACATCAGCCGGCGACCGAGCAGGTCCGCGAGCTTGCCGCCGATGAGGATGAAAGCGGCGAAGGTGAGCGTGTAGGCGGTGACGATCCATTCGAGCTCGGAGACGCCAATACGGAGCTCGCGCCGGATCGTCGGTAGGGCGACGGTGACGATCGTGTTGTCGAGCATGACCATGAACAGCCCGAAAGCGACCGCCCCGAGCGTCCACCACTTGCGGTTCAGCTCACTCACGAATCGCATTCCGTTCTCCCCTCGATCGGGTAGATCACCGCTCTTCCCGCGCGCGCCGGAAGCTTTCTGCGGAAAGACGGCTCCCCGGTTTGCTCTACGGTGTACACGGGGGACTCAAGAGAGTAGCCGAAAGGCGGCGGGTCTCCGCCGAACAGAAGTCAGCAAGCGAAGAACCGCGGCGGCGAGCATGCTAAACTCGGTTTTAGACCTAGAGTCGTAAACTCGGAGGAACAGTGCGCTTAGCGCTAGCTCAGATCGACACCGTAGTCGGTGACATCAGCGGTAACGAGAAAAAGATTCGCAGCGCGCTTGCCGATGCCGGCGGGCAGAAAGCAGATCTAGTCCTCTTTCCCGAGCTGGCCGTTACCGGGTATCCGCCCGAGGATCTTCTTCTGCGCCCGGGCTTTCTCGAGGCGGCCCAGCGCTCACTCGAGCGGATCGCCCGTCAGGTGCGCGAGCCTGTGGCCCTGATCGGCTCGCCGTACCTCGACGGCGACCTCTTCAACGCTTGCGCGGTGTGCGCCGGGCGTGAGATCAAGGGCATCTACCGTAAGCGCTTCCTTCCCAACTACGGCGTCTTCGACGAAGAGCGCTACTTCGCCTCGGGGAAGGATCTTCTCCTGCTCGAGCTTCGCGGCGTCAAGGTCGGGGTCACCGTCTGCGAGGACATGTGGCAGCCCGGCCCGCCTGCAACCGACCTGGCGCTCGCCGGTGCCGAGTTGATCGTCAACATCTCGGCCTCGCCCTTCCATGTGGGTCGCGAGCGTATGCGCGAGGAGATGTTCCGCACACGCGCGCGTGACATGGTCTCGTACGTCGCCTTCTGTAACCTCGTCGGCGGCCAGGACGAGCTCGTCTTCGACGGGCACTCGGTGCTGATCGACGACGAGGGCGAGGTGATCGCGCGGGCGGTCGGCTTCGAAGAGGAACTGCTCGTCGTAGACATCGATCCAAGCGCCGTCGTCGCGCGCCGCTTGAGCGATGTGCGCAGGCGTGGGTTCGCGCGCGATCAAGGTAGCCCGGAGGTCACCCCGATCGTGCTTCCGGCAGCAAGACGCTCTCGCAAGCGCTCCGTAGCGGCCCGCATTGCTCCCTTCGCCGACGATCTTGAGCAGATGCGCCGGGCGCTCACGCTCGGTCTCGGCGACTACGTGCGAAAGAACGGCTTCAGTGAGGTGGTGATCGGCGTCTCGGGCGGGATCGACTCGGCGCTGACCGCGGCCTTGGCGGTCGAGGCGCTCGGTGCCGACCACGTCCACTGTGTCTCGATGCCCTCGCGCTTCTCGTCCGCGGCGACTCGGGCCGACGCGAAGATCTTGGCAACTAGCCTCGGCACCGACTTTCGTGAGATCCAGATCGAGCCGATGGTCACTGAGTTCGCGAGCGCACTCGCCCCGGCTTTCAGCGGGCGCGAGCCCGATCTGACCGAGGAGAATGTGCAGGCGCGCGTGCGCGGCGTGCTCCTGATGGCCCTCTCGAACAAGTTCGGCTGGCTGCTCGTTGCCACCGGGAATAAATCGGAGCTGTCGGTTGGTTACGCGACTCTCTACGGCGATATGGCCGGCGGCTTCGCGCTGCTCAAGGATGTGTTCAAGACGGACGTCTTCCGACTCGCGCGCTACCTGAACGAGCGGGCCGGAAGAGAGTTGATTCCGGCCACAACTATCGAGCGCGCGCCCAGCGCCGAGCTGCGTAGCGATCAACTCGACGAGGATTCGCTACCACCCTACGCGGAGCTCGATCGCGTGCTCGAGGCCTACATCGAAGAGGATCGCTCGCGTAGCGAGTTGCTCGAGGACGGTTATCCGGCCGATGTAGTCGAGCGCGC
This sequence comes from Gaiellaceae bacterium, assembly GCA_036511185.1. Lineage (GTDB taxonomy): Bacteria > Actinomycetota > Thermoleophilia > Gaiellales > Gaiellaceae > Fen-549. The sequence goes on along the minus strand of DATCCQ010000135.1, from coordinate 16,639 downwards.
ACTGGCGATGATCGATAGAGCCGAGTACAAGCGCCGGCAGGCGCCGCCCGGCGTGAAGCTGCGCAGTAAGGCGTTCGGACGTGATCGGCGCACACCGGTGACGAACGGCTGGCGTGATTAGCAACCTCTAGCGAAGCACGGTGAGCGCGCGAAAGTCCGGATGGACTTTCGCGGGGCGAAAGGGGGGTACCGCCTACTGCAACAAGCGTGTTAGGCAGCCTCAGCCGGCTGCGCTACGTCGTGCTCGATTACGGCGATCAGCCTCGGGTCGATCTTGAGTCGAGCTACGGGAGGGTCGCGATGTCGTTCGGTCGCGGCGAAGACGTCAACAGTCCCCGTTTTGTCTCCATAGCAACGGAGGTAACAGTCAGACTCGGACAATGCCCGAAGCCATTGCACGGCTCAAGGCTAGGTATGCAGTCGGACAGACAAGTAAGTTTCGACTGTCTCTTGCCAGACGAGCGACCGCTCTGCTCAGGATTCGAGTGGCGCCATCGTAAGGCCGTATGTCTCGAGTTGAGACCAGTAGAGCTCGGCCAGCTCGCAGTGCCCGCTCCAGACGATCGCCTGCCCCGCCCGGTCGATCTCGGTCGCCAGGTGTATGCCCGCGTTGAAGTTGACGCCGGGAAGCACCGCGGCGAGCGCCCGCGCTACGCCGTCGAAGGTGTTGTGGTTGTCGTTCAGGACAATCACGCGCCAGAGGTCGCCCAGCCCGCTGCCACCGCGCGACGCATGCTTCGGTTTGGTCGGGCTCACCAGCGTCGCTGCCACTATTGAAGCGTAGCGTGCTCGCTCGTTGACCGGGCTTCAGCTGACCGCGGATAGCGAAAACCGCTCTCGCCCGGGCTCCAGGGAGTCCGGGCGAGAGCGCGAGATCACGAAGTGGGGGTCGCCGAGAGCTCTTCTTGCTGCTTGGCCGCGTCCTTCGCCAGCTCATCAACGACCGAGAGGAAGAACTCGATTACGACCGGGTCGAACTGCGCGCCGGCGCAGCGGCGTAGCTCCGAGGCGGCGTTGTTGTTGTTCATACCGAGCCGGTACGGGCGCGGTCCGATCATCGCGTCGAAAGCGTCGCAAACGGCGATGATGCGCGACGGCAGCGGGATCTCGTCGCCCTTGAGGCCGTCGGGATAGCCCGATCCGTTGTAGCGCTCATGGCTCGCGCGAACGATGCGCGATACCTGGGAGAGCGAGGGCGCGGCCGAGATGATGCGCTCGCCGACGACCGTGTGCCCACGGATGAACTCCCACTCTTCGCGATCAAGCGGGCCGGGCTTCTTGAGGATCGCATCGGGGATGGCCATCTTGCCGACGTCGTGGAGCTGTGCGGCCTGAGCGAGCTGATCGAGCTCCTCGCCGCTCATGCCCAGGCGCCGTCCTACCTCGGCAGCCAGCCGTGCCACGTCGACCAGGTGATCGCCGAGCTCCGGGCTGCGCTCATGCAGAGCCTGCAGGAGCACGTCCGCCGACTGGCGTCCTGCCGAGCGCCGGCCGCTGTTCTTGTTCGCGTACAGGCGCTGGTCGGACAGGCGCAGTGCGATCGGCACATCGTTCGCCTCCTGCGGCAGCAATACAGATCCGTACGAGCTGCCGATGGCGAAGCCCTCGCCGCGCTCCGAGAGAGCAGCGGTTGCGTCGGTGATGATCGTCCCTTGGCCGTCGACACCGAGGGTCGCGATGATGCAGAACTCGTCACCGCCCATGCGGTAGGCCTCGCCGCCGATCTGTTGCATGGTGGTCTGCAGGTTGTGACCCAGTCTGGTCAGCAGTGCGTCGCCGGCGGGGTGCCCGAAGCTGTCGTTGTAGTTCTTGAAACCGTCGAGGTCGAACAATCCGAGCAGCAGCGGTGCGCTCTCGTCTGCATCGGGCAGCGCTTTCTGCAGGTCGTTGACGAGCTTGCGCCGGTTGCCGAGGCCGGTGAGCGGGTCGGTTAAGGCCTGATTCGAGGTGCGCACCCAGCGGCGGCCCATGACGAAAGCGATCGCCAGCAGGGCGAGGCCCATCAATCCGACCGGAATCGGGTTGTTCGACAGGATGTTGCCCGAGGGCGCCGGCGCCGCCGAGATGACGGTCCAACCGTTCTTGTTGAGCTTGGATACGGGCAGTCGCTGCCAGGCGACGCGCAGTGGGCCATCCTTCGTATTGATTGTCGTGACGTCGCTCGTGCTCTTTCGCTTGCTGATGGAGACGAAACGCTTGTCGCTCGCTCCGACCAGCGCAGCGGTGCCCTGCTTGAGCGCGCTGTTCAGGATGACCCTTCCGGACTTGTCGATGATCAGAAGCTCGAGCCCGTGCAGCTTGGCCTGGCGCACCGCGCTGGCCGCCGCCCGGCGGAAGTTCTCGATATCGAGCTCGAAGTAGAGCGTGCCTCGCGTCTTCCCGTTCACCTGCGGGAGCGGCGTGGCGAAGGTCACGGTCCAGCGGTTCGTATCGGTCGACTTGGAGATTCCGCTGGCGTAGACCTCTCCGGGCTTGAGCTTCTTGGCCGCGTCGATCCAGACCTTGTCGACGGCTGACGCGGTGAGGTACCTGAGCGGTGCAAGCTGATCCAGGCTGTACCCGTAGGAGCCCACTCCAGAGCCCGAACCCTTCGCGAAGAAGGCGGCGCGCGCAACCTCGAACCGGCATCCCTCACTGGTCGAGCAGTGCCCGGCGTTATCGATCAAGCCCGCTGCGCTGATTAGGTTGTGGTAGATGTTCCTGCCGAGGAAGAGAAGGGCGTCATTTATCTTCTTTTGGTCAGCGCCACTGACCTTCGACATGGTGAAGGGATCTTCGAGAACACGGTTCTGGCTCAGTACCTTCAGCGTCGCAGCCGCCTGATCCTCGACGCCCTTGAAGCGGTACGACTGCTCGGCAGCCTGGCTGGTCAATGCACGGTTCAGCGCGTCCTTGGTGTTCTGCTGCTGCTTCAGCATCACCAAACCGACGCTTAGCGGCACGAGCGCGATCGCTACCACTAGAAGCATTACTTTCACGATGCGCATCAGCGCCTCTTTCCCTTTTAGCCGCTTGGGAGACGCCGTTTAGATCGGGAAAAAGCCGGTTGGGCTTGAGAGTGAATTCCCACAGTCGCCACTATCTGTTTTTACCGTTGCGGCTCGACCTCGAACAGAACCGTCTCAGCCGGCCGCTGCGCCCCGTCAGAAGGTTGCGCGCGGGCTCGCGCGAGGCAATGCTGCGTTAGCATGACGGGTGTGATTTTCGAGCGTTCAGTTCTCGCCAACGGGCTTCGCGTCGTGACGGCGCCGATGCCGGAAGCTCTTTCGGTTACCTGCATGATCATGGTGGCCGCCGGCTCTCGCTACGAGACGCGCGAGTCGAACGGCATCGCTCACTTCAGCGAGCACATGTTCTTCAAAGGCACAGAGAGGCGCCCGACAGCGCGCGACATCGCCGCCGAGGTAGACGCGATCGGAGGCGAGTTCAACGCCTTCACGGGCAAGGAGTACACCGGCTACTACGTCAGGTGCGCCGCAGAGTCGCGCCCGCTCGCCCTCGACGTGCTCGTCGACATGATTCGCCACTCCAAGTTCGATTCGGGCGAGATCGAGCGCGAGAAGGGCGTCATCGTCGAGGAGATGAATATGTACTTCGACTCGCCGCGTGACTACGTCGACTCGGTTTACGAGGGCCTGCTCTTCGGCGACCAGCCGCTCGGCTGGGACGTGATCGGCACGAAGGAAACCGTCAAAGCGGTAACGCGCGAAACCTTCCTCGACTATCTGGGGCGTTGGTACGTGCCCTCGAGGATGGTTGTGGGGCTTGGTGGGCGCCTGGACGGCGACATGGCGGCCGAGATCGAGAAGTTGCTCGGTGACCTTGCGCCTGCCGAGACGGGGAGCGCTCAAGTAGCCGAGATTCCCTCGCCGACCAAGCCGCGGGTGAAGGTGCATCACAAGACATCCGACCAGGCCCACCTGATTCTCGGAACGCTCAGCCGGCCGGCGCAGCACCCCGATCGCTACGTGCTTCAGGTGCTGGCTGCCATTCTCGGAGGCGGTATGTCCTCGCGCCTGTTCACCGAGGTCAGAGAGCGGCGCGGGCTGGCTTATTACATCTTCTGCCAAAACAGCACCTACGCCGAGACCGGCACCTTGTGCGCTCAGGCGGGCGTGGATCTCAACCGCGTCGACGAGGCGATCGAGACAATCGTCGCCGAGTTTCGCCGCATACTCGAGGAACCGGTGCCGGAGGCTGAACTGGCGAAGGCCAAGGAGTTCCTCAAGGGCCGGCTCGTTCTCCAGCTCGAGAGCCCGCAGGGCTTGATCTCCTTCGGTCTCCGCCGCGAGGTCATCGAGGGAGGCGCGGTTGATCCCGCCGAGGTGCTGGCCGGGCTCGATGCTGTCAGCCTGGAGGACGTCAAGCGTGTGGCCGGCGAGATCATCGGCGAGCGCGCTCTCCACCTCGCGCTGATCGGTCCTTTCGAGGACAGCGAGCGCTTCGAACGCCTGCTCGCCTAAAGAACCTATTCCTAGCGAAATAGGCTCCGAGCTCAAGCCGTTTCGAAATCGGCGCCAGCGCGAATAGACTCCTCTATATGAGTGTGAGTGACGCTCTCACCTGCGCCGAGATGTTGATCGACTCCTGGGAGGCGAAGCTCCGTGCAGAGCTTCCGAAGACGCCTATCTTCGATGCGCACGTTCATCTCGGTAACGACGTGGACGGCATGGTCGGCACCTACGAGGAGCTGACAGTGATCTGCGCGCGCTACGGAATCGAGCGCTGTTTCGTCTTTGCGCTCGACGAGGCCGACAGCCACCCCGCATTCCAGAAGCCCAACGATCGTACGCTCGCCTACGCCGAGCAATCTCAGGGCAGACTAATCCCCTTCGTGCGCCTCAATCTCGATGAGACGCCGCTCGAGGAGACCAAGCGCTGTCTCGATTTGGGCGCGAGCGGGATTAAGCTCCACCCCCGTTCGCAAGGGTTTCGCGTCAACGACGCGAGACTAGAGCCGATTGTGGCGCTGGCAGCCGAGCGAGGAGTGCCGGTGTTGATTCACGGCGGCCGAGGGCTGCCGCCTATCGCCGACCATCTGGCGCAGCTGATCGAGCGCTACCCGCTTGCCCAGCTGATAGTCGCTCATGCCGGAATTGCCGACCTGGGAGCACTGGCGCGGGCACTAGGAGGTCGAGCCGGTGCGTTCTTCGACACGTCGGCCTGGAGCCCGATCGACCTGCTCGACTTCTATCGCCATGTTGGGCCCGAGCAAATCCTCTACGCCTCGGACTATCCCTACGGACAGCAACCGAGCTCACTACTAATCGCCGTTCGCACGGCGCGCTTCGCGGGCCTGAGTGAGGGTGACCTACGCATGATCCTCTGGGACAACGCCGATCGCATCTCTCGCCATGAGGCGCCGCTGGTGCCCAGTGCGCCGCACGGTAGTCCGACCTTCACGCAATCGATGACCATGGCCCGTATTCACCAGTATCTGTCGATGGCGATTCCGCTTCTCTGGACGCGCCAGCAGGACACGGTCGGAGCGCTGGGGCTGGCACTGAACGCCTGCAATGAAGCGGACACGCACCCGAGCGACCAGGAGCAGATCAGCGAGCTTCTAACCTGCGCTCGCGAGCTCTGGCGGACGCTTCCGGAACTGGAGCGCGAGACCGATCGCGTCAGCGTGAGCAGGCTTGCTTTTCGCCTCGTGCACCTCGCCGACATCCTCGCGGTGACCTCGGGCGCCTAATCGGTAGCAGGTCGGTCTCGACTGTCGATCGGCACTTACCAAAGGGGGGTGATGGTCACCCGCCGGGAGAGTTAGGATCATGCGCGTGAGCCGTCGGCTTTCCCTGCTCTTTCTCTTCGCAACAGCGCTGGCGCTTACGACCGCCACCTTCGCGAGTGCGACCAACGACGGCCAGAAGAGCGCCACTCGAGTCGGCGGGCGCGGGGCCGCGATTGTCTCCGCCGAGTCGGGCCTCACGGAGGAGACAACGCCGAACAAGCGCTGTCCGCTGCCGCCGCGTTTCCGGACCGATTTCGAGTCTGCTTCCGACAAGTCGGGAGTCCCCCTGTCACTTCTTTCGGCCATGGCTCAGGAGGAGTCGAACTTCCAGCCAAACGCTGTCTCGCACGCGGGTGCGCTCGGTCTACTGCAAGTCCTGCCGTCGACCGCTCGCGAGCTGGAGATCAATCTCGATAGTCCGGGCGCGAATGTTCTCGCGGGCGCCCGCTACATACGGCAGATGATCGATCGCTTCGGATCGCTGGAGGTTGCGCTCTCCGCCTACAACGCCGGCCCGACAGCGGTTGAGATGGCGGGTGGCGCGCCGACGGAAGAGACGCGCACTTATGTTGCTGACGTAGTGCAGCGCTGGCACAAACTCGTGGGCTGCTCGTAGGACGCCGAGCGCCGGCGGCGAAAACTTCAGAGCTCGGATGTTGCCGGGCTTGTTCGCATGAGAATATGAATCTCGCTTATCGAGGGAGACTCCGGATCTGCCGATGACAACATCCAAGGTGCGACCGCTCGACCCGAATGACCAGCCTCAGCTTGCGCTTGCCTTCGTCTCCTCACTGGAGAGCGGAGCCGCCGCGACCGTGTTTGCGAACGCCCGTTTACGGCGCCAGTTGAGCCGCGAGCAGGTTGCGCAGCGCTCGGGGCTCACGACCGAGCAGGTGACCTGGCTCGAGGAAGGACGCGTCTACGCTTTTCGTAACCCGGAGGACGCTCTTGCGGCTGCGCTGCTGCTGGCAAGCGGGCTCGACGTCGACAACCATGAGGCGCGCGAGCTAGCCGACCTACCCGTTCTTCCGCGGCCTATCGAGCGCAACCGGCGTGGGCGTCTGGTCGCTGCCGTTGCGCTGATGGTGGTCGGCATCGCGGCCGCTGCGATGCTCGGCTACGCACTGCGTGGGTCGGCGCCACAGGTCTTTACCTCGGGCAACGGCAAAGCCTCGTTGCCGGCAACCTGGAAGGTGAAGGTCGTTGTCGAGAACGGCGGCGGCGATATCAACTACACGCGTCGTGTCGCATCGCGTATCGCCTCGTTCGGTTACCAGATCGCGTCTGTGAAGCGTGCCAGCCGTTTCGATTACAAGCGCACGACGATCTTCTATGCGAGCGTCGGCAACGGGAAAGAGCTGGGCGAACGCCTGGCGAGCCGGCTGGAGGCCGACCTCTTACCGCTTCCCAACGGCAAAGATCCGCTTCGCCTGCTGGTAATCGTCGGGCCGGCGACTCTGGCCCTGAACGGCTGACTTCGTTACGAGCGGTCGACCGGGCCGGTGCTGCTTCGGAGAGCGACTAGCTTGACCCTGAGCTCCGGGCTCATCGGCTCTTCGCAAAGCGTCTTGCGCATGTACTCGCGGAACGCCCGCTCGAAGCGGTAGCGCGGGCGGCAGTAACCGCAGTTGTCGAGATGAACCTCGGCCTCGCGCGCCTCGTCCTCGCTCAGCTCTCCGTCGAGATAGAGCTGGAGTAGCCACTCACACTTGGGGCAAGGAGTCTCGCTCATTGCTTCTCTCCTAGCGAGCTTGCCAGCGACTGTCTGAGCAAGCGGCGCGCGCGGTGCAGCCTGGACATGACGGTGCCGATCGGGACTGAGAGGATCTGGGCCGTCTCCTGATAGCTGAACTCGCCGAGATCGACGAGGACCAGCACGTCGCGAAAGTCGTGGGGCAATTCGGCCAGCGCGTCGACGATGCTGGATTGCGAGAGTCGATGCAGCAGCCGCTCCTCGTCGTCGGCCGAGTCAGCGCCGGCCGTCTCTTCGAGGCGGTCATAGAGCGAGTAGTCGCCTTCCTCGAGCGAGCGCTCGGGCGGTCGTCGCTGTTTCTGGCGCCCTTTGTCGATGTTGATATTGGTGAGGATGCGAAGGAGCCAGGCGCGCATATTCGTGCCCGGCGTATAGGAGCGCCAGCTACGGAAAGCCCGCGCGTAGGCGTCCTGCATCAACTCCTCCGCCTCTTCCTTCGAACCGGCGAGATGACGAGCGACTTGGTACGCCTGATCAGCAAAGCTTAGCGCCTCCTCCTCGAACCGCACCCTGTCTCGCGCGTCCTCTGCAAGCCCGCGCCCCTCCGTATCCGGCACTTGCTCGCTCATCGCGAGCACTCCACTTGTGGTCGACTTCTTTGCCAACGCTGAGCCATAGCTCCGTATTCCCGGCCGGGTACCTGCGCGCTCACCGCGCCACCTGAGCTTGCGCTTCGATCATCAGCCTTCTCGGATGCCGTGCACCGGGCGGCCGGCCGCTTCCCAGGCGTAGTAGGACGCGCTGGGCCCGAACGACCGCTGGAACTCGCTGACGCGCGGATTACGTTTGACTTCCTTGGCGCGCTGAGCATGGCGGAGGAGATTGGGGTCGTCTTTTTCCTCCCAGACAAGGATCAGATGTGCCGCGGTCATGAACTCGGCGACGAAGGGGCAGCCCGGCGCGGGGCAGGGGAAAGGATCGGTGGCGACGCAGAACCAACCGCTGCGGTCGTCGTCTCTGTCGTCGGACCAGAGCTCTTCCTCTTCGCTTGGCGGGTCGGCGAGGATCGGAGTGCGTGCTGGGCGAAGGGGCTCGAGTTCCATGGCTTTCAGGAGCCTAAAGTGTCGTGAGTACGGCGCGGGCCGGAGCGCCGTCGGAGCCCACGATGCGCAGGGGAAGGCAGAGCAGTCGGTAGCGGCCGGCCGCTACTCCGCGCAGGTCGAGACCCTCCAGCAGGACGACGTTGTGTGAGAGCAGCTCGCGGTGCGTCTCGGGCGGACCGACCGAGAGATAGTCGATGCCGACGAGCCGAATACCACGCTCGACCAGCAGCGACGCGGCCCGGGGCGAGATCCCGACTGAGTCGCTGCAGAAGCCGGGCTCCTCCCAGAGCCCGGAGTTTCGTGTACTGAAGAGCACGCGCTGGCAGCCTGTGGGAAGCTCGTGCGCGACTCGCTCGGCGTCGATCTCGTTCTCGGCGTCGCGTGCGTCCACGACGAGCGCGGGGCCGATCAGAGCGTCGAGCGCCAGCGTCTCGACCGCGCCGCCGCTTTCGATGAAGTGCGAGGGCGCGTCAACGTGAGTTCCGGTGTGAACGCTGAAGGCAAGCCGGCTCAGGTTGTAGCCGTCGCCGGCTTCGATCGAGCTCACCCGCTCGATCACGGGAGCTGACTCATTCTCCCAGCTGACCGTGCTCGGACTTACCGGAACGCTGACATCGATCATCTCGGCCATGCGACCATGATCGCCGCTCGACGGCATTCATGTCGAGCCAAGCGGCCGCGCATTATCTATGAGCGATTACCGAGCGTGACCGTAACCGTCTTTTTCTGGCTACCGCGATAGATCTCGAGCGTGAGCTTGTCGCCCGGCTTGTGAGTGGCGATGATGCTCTCGAGCTTCGAAGTCGAGCTGCCGACGCTTACGCCGTCCGCCTTGACGATGATGTCGCCGCCCATCATGTAGCTGTATCCGGAGACGGTGACCTCACGTGTCCCGCCTTTGAGACCGGCCTTGGCGCCGCCGGTACCGGACGTCACGTCGGCGATGAGCAGCCCCTCCTTGACCGGGAGCCTGAAAAGATTCGCGACCTCCGGCGTTATCGCCTGGATGGAGATGCCGAGAAAGGCATGCGTGGCTTTGCCGTTCTTGAGGATCTGAGCCACGACTTGCTTGACGGTGTTCGACTGCACGGCGAAGCCGATGCCGACGTTGCCGGAGCTGGTAGTGCTTCCGGTCTCGATCGCTGTGTTGACGCCGATCACCTGGCCCGAGCTGTTGAGCAGCGGTCCGCCCGAGTTGCCGTGGTTGATAGCCGCGTCGGTCTGGATCGCGGCGATCGGGTAGGCGGTCGAAGTGCCGCTGCCCGAGCTCGAAGAGGTGAGCGGGCTGGTCGTCGATTCATCGCCGATGTTGTAGATAGCGCTGACGATGCCCGAAGTGATCGTTCGGTCGAGGCCGAACGGGTTGCCGATGGCCACCACCGAGTCGCCGACCTGCACCGCTGAGGAGTCTCCGAACGAGAGCGGTGTGAGGGCGCTGGGCGAGACGTCCACCTTGAGCACGGCAAGATCGGTCGACTTGTCGGTAGCGACCACCTTTGCCTTCGTTGTGACGTTGTTCGAGAACAGGACCTCGATCGAGCTGGCTCCTTCGACGACGTGGTAGTTGGTGACGATGTGACCCTGCTTGTCGATCACGAAGCCGGAGCCAAGCGCTTCCTGCACCTGGCTTTGTGACTGAGACGGGAAGAAGGGGTTGATTTGATCCTGGGCCACGATCGACTTGGTCGTCACCTGCACGACGCCGGATGCGGTGCGTTTGTAGATCTCAGATGCTGTGAGCGCCTTGCCGCCCGTGGCGGCCGTTGTCTGAAGCGAAGTAGGGGTCTGCACGTCTCGGTTCACAACGGTCGTGCTGCTCAGGCCGCCTAGCGCACTCGCCAGGCCGAGCGCAATGCCGGCGCCCGCGGCGCCCGCAACCAGAAAACCCAGAGCCGTAGCGATACCCCGTTTCCACGACTTCATGCGAAACCCCCTTCTTCAAAACTCAGTCAGATGTTCTGTTCTGGCTTTATACCCCGCTGGGCGATCTGGCTGGTTAGAGTCTTCTTTGCGTGCATTAGGGCTTTGTTAAGCCGTGGCGAGAGAGCACAATCGCTACATCGACTGGCGCGCACCGAGAACGTCGACACCGACTAGCGATCGAATTTCGGGCCGTTTCTGTCGATAGAGAGGAGGACGCCTCTTTGCGGCGAGCGATGAAAATGGTTTCGATCAGAGAGTGGACTAGCCACGGAGTTTCCAGGCTGCGAGACGTGGTCGCTGCTCCGAATCCGGAAGCGCGGTTCGAGAACATCTCGCGCGCCGCCGCCGCGCTCTCCGTTGCGTCGGGCTTCATCGCGCTTGCCTGGATCGCGGTCGTTCCGACCGGTAGGCGGGTGATCACGCTCGCGGTGGCGCTCGGCTTCTTCGGGCTGGCTTTTGCGTATCTGTCGCTCTCGAAGCGTTGGCCGCTACTGCCCAGCAGCTTCGGTGTCACCGGCTCGCTGCTGGTCGCGGTCGGAGTCTGGGCCGACTCCCGCAACTGGGCGCTCGCATTGATCATCTATTGCCTGGCCTCGATGTACGCGGCCTACTTCGTCTCACTGCGAGGCATGGTGCTGCAGTTGACTGTGGCGTCGGGCTCCTTCTTCGCAGCTCAGTTCGCCTCGGAGGGAAACTCGCACCAGTTCGTTGAGTGGATTGCTGTGACGGCGGCGCTGATCTTCTTTACGCTGGTGGTCTTCCTGGCCCGGAACGCGGTAGATCAACTCATCGAAGATCTACAGGCCAGGGCTCGCGGCCAGCAAATCGTCGCTCGGCTTGGTCAGCGCGCTCTGATCGAGACCGATATCGGGGCACTCATGGGGGAGTCCGCCGAGGCTGTGGTCGAGACACTCTCGCCCGACCTCGCCGTCATCTTTGAACGCATTCACGATACGGGGTTGCTCTCGCTGCACGCCTCGGCCGGCCGGTTGGCGGATGCCGCCGGGGCCGCAACGGATCTGATGCCGGACGCCTTCATGCAGTACGCGTTTACTAATGAAGAGCCCACCGTAGTGCTTGATCTGGCGCGGGAATCGCGCTTCGATCCGCCGCTGGCCCTGCTCGAGCTTGGAGTCGTCAGTGCCGCATGCAGTGTGATTCCCGGCCGTGAGCACCCCTGGGGAGTGATAGGTGTATCCACTACCGAGAGTCGAGTATTCAATGACAGCGAGATCGATTTCTTACGCTCGCTCGCCAACGTGCTCGGCTCGGCGATCAAGCAGCGCGGGTATGAAGAGAGGGCGCGAGAGATCCGCGCCGAGACCGTAGAGATAAACGAGCGCTTGCGCGCGGTGATCGATGCCTCGCCGGTGGCGGTCATCGAGGTCGATCTGGAGCGTCACGTCACAGTCTGGAACGAGGTTGCCGAGAGCATCTTCGGCTGGTCGAGCGAAGAGGTAATCGGGACGATTTTGCCGATCGTTCCCGAGCATCGACTCGAGGAGCACAACGAGCTAATCGCTAGAGCCGTTCAGGGCGAGCAGATCAACAACCTCGAGACCGAGCGGCGGCGCCGCGACGGTACGATCTTCCCGTACCGGATCTCACTGGCGCCTCACCGCGACTCCGACGGCGAGGTGGTCGGCGTGATCGGCATCGGCTCGGATCTGAGTTCGAGCAAGCTCGCCGAAGAGGAACTTCTGAGAAGCCGCGAGCTCTACCGCGTCGTAGTCGAGAACTCGCACGACATGATCGCGTTGCTCGATCCGATGGGGCGTTTCGTCTTCGCCTCGCCCTCCTATGAACAGGCGCTCGGCTACGGGCCGGAAGAACTGGTCGATGTCTCACCGATCAGCCTCGTGCATCCCTCAGATGTTCAGCGCGCCAGCGACGCACTCCGCCAGGCGGTGACCAGCCGGAGCGCCGCTGTCGTCGAGCTGCGCATGCGTCACAAGCGCGGAAACTGGGTTTTCGTCGAAGGAACTACGACCTCGGTGCTCGACGAGAACGGCCGGCTTCGCTCGATTCTGATGAGCTTCCGCGACATCAGCGAGCGTCGTGCCGCCGAGGAAGAGCTGCGTGATGCCGAGGCTCGCTACCGCCTCCTGGTAGAGCAGCTCCCGCTGATCACTTACATCAATGCTCCGGGCGAATCCGGACGCTGGGTCTATCTCAGCCCACAACTGGAGCAAATACTCGGTTACAAGCCTGCCGACTGGGTCTCGGAATACGACAATTTCCTGAACGCGATTCACCCCGACGATCGCGAGCGCGTCACCGCCGAGCGAGCCTCCAGCGGAGCGAAGGGTAGGATCGCGCTCGAGTACCGTCTGGTCGCGAAGGACGAGCGCCTGGTCTGGGTTCGCGACGAGGCCGTGGTTGTTCGCGACCTATCGGGCAAGCCGCTCTACGTCCAGGGCTATATGGTCGACATCAGTGTCGAGCGCGAGGCCGAGGTCGAGAGGCAAAGACTCGAGGCAGAACTTATGCAATCGCAGAAGATGGAGGCGATCGGGCGACTGGCGGGAGGCATTGCGCACGACTTCAACAACCTCTTGACCGCGATCACCGGCTACAGCGAGCTAATCGTGGCAGAGCTCGATCCGGCCAGCTCGATGGCCCGCGACGCAGAGGAGATCAAGCGTGCGGCCGATCAGGCGGCAGCAATGACCCAACAGCTGCTGGCTTTCAGCCGGCGCCAGGTACTGCAGCCGGTGCTACTCAACCCGAATGAGGTGATCGGGCGCATGGAGACGATGCTCCAGCGTCTGATCGGCGAGAACATCGAGCTGGTGACCACACCTGAGACCGACATCTCCATGATCAGCGCAGATCGGGGCCAGATCGAGCAGGTATTGATGAATCTCGTCGTCAACGCACGTGATGCGATGCCGAAGGGCGGCAAGATCACGATCGAGACTGCGAACGTTTCGCTCGACGAAGCCGATGCCACCCTACTGGGGTTGCCGGCAGGCGACTTCGTCCTGGCGACGGTCTCGGACACGGGGTCCGGTATGGACGAGGAGACGATGTCGCACATCTTCGAGCCGTTCTTCACCACCAAGGGACAGGGCGAGGGCACCGGCCTCGGGCTGGCGACGGTGCACGGCATTGTGGAGCAGTCGAACGGCTCGATTCGAGTCGTCAGCGCGATCGGGAAAGGAAGCGTATTCCGCGTATACCTTCCGGTCGCCGAGCAAAGCGCCGAAGAGAAGAGAGCTGTTGCCCCGCTCGCAGAGACGCGCGGCACGGAGACCATTCTTCTGGTCGAGGACGAAGAGATGGTGCGGCAACTTGTCGCCCGTGTTCTGCGCGATCTCGGCTACGAGGTGCTCGAGACCTCGAGCGGTGACGAAGCCATCTCGCTCAGCGACTCCCTCGATCGCTCGATCGATCTGCTGGTCACCGATGTCGTGATGCCCGGAATGAGCGGGCGCGAGGTGGCGGAGATTCTCGCCGCGAAGCGGCCGACCGTGCGAGTGCTCTTTATGTCGGGATACACCGACGAGGCGATCGTTCGGCACGGAGTTCTAGACGGCGTGGCCGAATTCATCGGCAAGCCCTTCACACCGCAGGAGCTGGCCCGCAAGATCCGCGGTGTGCTCGCGGCAAGCGAGAGCGGCGAATTGCGCAAGTAACCGGCGCGCGGATAGCGATCCTCGTTCGTAAAAGTGCGTTCCTACAGTCTCGGTTGGCGGCTCCGCGCCGGCTTTCTGGTTGAATCGCAGCTATGGCTAACTCCTTCGGAGCGCGCAGCGAGCTGGAGGTCGACGGCAGTAAGTACTCGATCTACCGTCTCGAAGTGCTGGCGGGTGAGCACGAGATCGGCACCCTCCCTTACTCGCTCCGCGTTCTGCTCGAGAACGTCCTTCGCCACGAGGGCTCGGCTACCCGCGCCGCGCAGGTCGAAGCGGTTGCCGGCTGGAAGGAAACTTCCGAGCCCGACGAAGCGATCTCTTTTGCTCCCGCGCGAGTACTACTTCAGGATTTCACCGGTGTTCCGGCGATAGTCGACCTAGCCGCGATGCGCGACACCATGCGGGAGCTGGGCGGCGAGGCAGGCGCGATCAATCCGCGCCTGCCGGTCGAGCTTGTCATCGACCACTCCATTCAGGTCGACGAGGCGGGGAGCGCGCTGGCGTTCGAGCGAAACAGCGAACTGGAATACATCCGCAACCGCGAGCGCTACGTCTTCTTACGCTGGGGCCAGAGCGCGTTTACGGGCTCGAAGGTCGTGCCGCCGAGCACCGGCATCGTCCACCAGGTCAACCTCGAGCACCTGGCCCGTGTCGTCGAATTGCGCGACGGGACGGCTTTCCCCGACACGCTGGTCGGCACCGACTCACACACCACGATGGTGAACGGGCTCGGCGTGCTTGGTTGGGGTGTCGGCGGCATCGAAGCCGAGGCGGCGATGCTCGGTGAGTCGATCTCGATGCTCGTTCCCCAGGTTGTCGGGGTGCGTCTCTGCGGCGAGCTGGGCGACGGCGTGACGGCGACCGACCTTGTTCTCACCGCGACCGAGCTGCTCCGCCGCACGGGCGTCGTGGGCAAGTTCGTCGAATACTTCGGCCCCGGCGTCCCGGGCCTGGCGCTCGCCGACCGTGCGACTCTGGCCAACATGGCGCCCGAGTATGGGGCGACCTGCGGCTTCTTCCCGGTCGATGACGAAACTCTCAACTTCCTGCGCCTAACCGGTCGCAGCGACGAGCGCGTGCGTCTGGTCGAGGCTTACTGCAAGGAGAACATGCTCTGGCACGAGCCGAGTGTGGAGCCTCGCTACTCGCAAATTGTCGAGCTTGACCTGGCGACGGTCGAGCCGAGCCTTTCCGGCCCGCGGCGGCCGCAGGATCGCGTTCCGTTGGCTATGGCCAAGCAGTCCTTCTGCCGAGGGTTGGAGAGCTATGGCGTGGAGTTCGCGGCCGGCTCGCTCGACGAAGCGATCGCCGAGACCTTCCCGGCCAGCGATCCGGCCGCCGAGCAGACGCCCGGGCACGAGGCGCTGCCCGATCCTGCGCCCGAGCCGCATATTTCCGTTGCTCGCCGGGACGGCGCTCTGGTGGAGCTCGACGGAGAGAGCTTCCGGCTCTCCGACGGAGCCGTCGTGATCGCCGCCATCACCAGTTGCACCAATACCTCGAACCCGCAGGTGATGATCGCTGCCGGGCTGCTGGCCAAGAAAGCGGTCGAGCTCGGTCTGCGCAGTAAGCCGTGGGTGAAGACGAGCCTGGCCCCGGGCTCGCGCGCCGTCGAGCGCTATTACCAGCGCGCGGAGCTCTTGCCCTATCTGGAGCAGCTCGGTTTCAACCTGGTCGGCTTCGGCTGCACCACCTGCATTGGAAACTCGGGTCCGCTGCCCGCGCCGGTCTCGCGTGCTATCGCAGAGCACGAGCTGGTCGTCTGCGCCGTTCTTTCCGGGAACCGCAACTTCGAGGCCCGCATCCATGCCGACGTGAAAGCCAACTATCTGGCTTCGCCGCCGCTTGTGGTCGCCTATGCGCTCGCCGGGCGAATGGACATCGATCTGACCAGCGAGCCGCTCGGCAGCGCCGCTAACGGTGAGGACGTCTACCTGCGCGACATCTGGCCGAGCGCGGGCGAGATCTCCGACACGATCGCCTCCTGCGTGGATAGAGCGGTGTACGAGGAGGCCTACCGCGAGATCTCATCTGGCGACAAGCGCTGGCAGGCGCTTCCAGTCTCGCGCGGTGAGCTCTTCGATTGGGACGAGAGCTCCACCTACGTGCGCCGGCCGCCCTACTTCGACGGCATGTCCAGGGCGCCCGGACAGATCGAGGACATCCGCGGCGCGCGCTGCCTGGCAGTGCTCGGCGACTCGGTCACGACCGATCACATCTCTCCGGCGGGGTCGATCGCGGCGGATTCCGCGGCCGGCGCCTACCTGCTCGAGCACGGAGTAGAGCGCGCGAGCTTCAACTCCTACGGTTCGCGGCGCGGAAATCACGAGGTTATGGTGCGCGGCACCTTTGCCAACGTACGCCTGCGCAACCTTCTCGTCGCGGGGAACGAGGGGAGCTGGACGGCTCACCTTCCAGACGGAAAGGAGATGACGATCTTCGCCGCCGCCGAGCTCTACCTGGCCGAGCAGACGCCTCTTATCGTGCTGGCGGGCAAGGAGTACGGCTCGGGCTCTTCACGTGACTGGGCGGCCAAGGGTCCGCGCTT
>DATCCQ010000134.1:0-3453 GCA_036511185.1 Gaiellaceae bacterium | reverse complement strand
TCTCGCATGACCGCCCGATCGAGCGGCGCTGCGAGGACTCGGTCGTGCGGGCCGCTTTCCCGATCCGCCGCTCGCGCGGCTACGCCCCGGCTGCGCTTCCTCTACCGGTCGCCGCGCGCAAGCCGCTCGTCGCCACCGGCGCCGAGCTCAAGGGAACCTTCTGCGTTGTCCGCGGCGACCAGGCTTTCCTCTCGCCGCACCTCGGCGACTTGGACACGGAGCTCGCCTACAGCGCTTTCCAAACCGATCTCGAGCTCTACCTGCAGATGCTGGCGGTCGAGCCGGAGCTTCTGGCCTGCGACCTTCATCCCGACTACCTGAGTAGTAAGTGGGCGCGAGCTCAAGAGCTGGAGCTGCTCGAGGTTCAGCACCACCACGCCCATGCCGCGGCCTGCCTGGCCGAGAACGGCGAGACCGGCCCCGCGTTGGCGCTGGTCCTCGACGGCACGGGCTACGCCCCGGACGGGACGATCTGGGGCGGCGAGTTGCTGCGCTTCGATCTGGCGGATTTCGAGCGCATCAGCCATCTCGATCCCGTGCCGCTGCCCGGCGGCGAGGCCGCGGTGCGCGAGCCCTGGCGAATCGCTGCGGCCTACCTCGAGCGGGCAGAGCGGCCGGTTCACTTCGCCGACTGGCCACGCGTGCGCGAGAGCCTGAAGGTGAATGCGCCTCTTTCGGCGGGTGCCGGCAGGTTGTTCGACGCCGCCGCGGCGCTGCTCGGAGTGCGTGAGCAAATCAGCTACGAGGGACAGGCGGCGATCGAGCTGGAGCAGCTGGCCGGGCATGCGAAAGCCGAGCCCTACGCCTGCCGCCAGGAGGACGGGCGCATCCTCGCTGCCGATCTCATCGCCGCGATCCACGACGATCTTGCAGCCGGACGCGGCCGCACCGAGATCGCGGCCGCCTTCCACGAAGGAGTCGCAGTGGCCTTTGCCGAGGCCTGTGAGCGCGCCGCGGAACCACGCACGGTCGTGCTCTCGGGCGGCTGCTTCCAGAACCTGCGCCTGCTCGCCAGTGTGCGCCGACGCCTCGAGGAACAGGGTTTCCGCGTCCTCGTTCATTCCTTGCTTCCACCCAACGACGCCTGCATCTCCTTCGGTCAGGCGGCTATCGCTACGTACTCTGTGCGCTGATGTGCCTCGGAATCCCAGCCCAACTCGTCGAGATCGTCGACCTTAAAGCCAAGACGGCGAAGGCCGAGATCGGCGGCGTGCGCCGTATTGTCTCCTGCGCCCTGCTGGACGGCGAGGCCCACGTAGGCGAGTGGGTGCTCGTGCACGTCGGCTTTGCGCTCGATCGCATCGACGAGGAGCAGGCCGCCGAGACATTGCAGCTCTTGAGCGACATGGGCGAGGCCTACGAGCGCGAACTGGAAGTGATTCGTAAGACCGAAGAGGGCGCCGCATGAAATACCTCGACGAGTTCCGTTCGGGTGAACTGGCGCGCGCATTAACGGCGGAGCTGGCCGAGACGATGCCGCGCGATCGAGAGATCGCGTTGATGGAGGTCTGCGGCGGCCACACCCACGCTATCTACAAGCATGGCATCGACGAGCTGCTTCCGCCGGGGCTCGAGCTGGTGCACGGGCCCGGCTGCCCGGTCTGCGTGATCCCGGTCGGGCGCGTGGACGACGCCGTTTCGCTGGCGCTGGAGCCGAACGTCATCTTCACCACCTTCGGCGACATGATGCGCGTGCCCGGCAGTACGGGCTCGCTGCTGGATGCCCGCTCGCGCGGGGCCGACGTGCGCATGGTCTACTCGCCGCTGGACGCGCTCGAGCTGGCGCGCGCACATCCCGAGCGCGAGCTGATCTTCTTCGCCATCGGCTTCGAGACGACGACGCCCTCAACCGCCGTGACGCTTCTACAGGCGCGCGAGCAAGGCGTCAGCAACTTCTCGGTCTTCTGCAATCACGTCACGATCGCGCCGCCGCTCAAGGCGATCCTCGACGCGCCCGAGCTGAGGCTGGACGGACTGATCGCGCCCGGTCACGTCTCGGCGGTGATCGGCTCACGCCCCTACGAGTTCATCGCCGCGGAGTACGGACGCCCGGTGGTCGTGGCCGGTTTCGAGCCGCTCGACATCCTGCAGTCGGTTCTGATGCTGGTGCGCCAACTCGCCGAAGGCCGCGCCGAGGTCGAGAACCAGTACACGCGCGTCGTGCGCAGAGACGGTAATCCGCGCGCCCTGGAGGTGATCGAGCAGACGATGGAGCTGCGCGACAGCTTCGAGTGGCGAGGGCTGGGCTCGATCCCGAAGAGCGGGCTGCGCCTGCGCGAGGAGTTTGCGGACTGGGATGCCGAGCGCCGCTACGTGGTGCCCGGAGTGAGCGTGGCCGACCACAAAGCCTGCCAGTGCGGCCAGGTGCTACGCGGCCTGGTCAAGCCCTGGGAGTGCAAGGTTTTCGGCACCGCCTGTACGCCCGAGCGCCCGATCGGCACCTGCATGGTTTCCTCGGAAGGCGCCTGCGCCGCCTATTACCACTACGGGCGCAACCGGCCGACGAGACGTGCAAGATCGGCGTCTGAGGAGTCAGAGATGCCCCAGAAGCACTACCGCCCCGAGAAGATCTGGGTCGCGCGGAAGCTGTGAGCGGCGACGCGCCCACTCCACTTCTGCTCGCCTCGACCTCGCCGCAACGGCGCGCGATTCTCAGCCAACTCCAAATCCCGTTCGACGTTGCCGCACCTCGCTACAAGGAGAAGGATGCGGCCGGGGCCGATCCGATCGAGCTGGTGCGAACGCACGCTCTCGGAAAGGCGCGCCCGCTTGCCGGCGAAGCGGCGGGCCGTCCTGTTCTTGGTGTGGACACTGCGGTTCTTCTAAGGGCCTATCCCAATAGGCCTGCATACCCGACGCGGCCGATCCGCGGCGCCAGCGGTCGCAGGGCCGTTTTCCGCACTACCAGTGCGCCTTCACGACCCTCCGGCCACTGTCGTCCACGGCTTGACCGCCTCGGTCACACATTCCTACCGGGATAGGCCCTAAACGGGGAAGTCTTCGGAAAACCGGCCAGCGCTAGTGAAGCCCGGCCATGCTCGCCCGTTTGGCGGGACGGACGCACGAGGTGATCTCGGGTTTCTGCTTGGTCGGCTCGGGCTGGGACGAGCTCGGCGACGAGGTCACGCGTGTGACCTTCCGGGTGCTCGGCGCCGGCGAGATAGGCGCTTATCTCGCCACCGGCGAGTGGCGCGAGCAAGCTGGCGCCTACGCCATCCAGGGCATCGGTGCGCGGCTAGTCGAGAAGATCGAGGGCGACTAACTCAACATGGTCGGGCTTCCTGCCGCGCTGCTTGTGAGTACTCTCGTGCGGCGCTTCCCGGGCGTCTACAAACTCGGCTAGAGCGGGGTGCACGCTCTGTGCCACGCACTTCGTCGGCAGAAAGCGAACCCGACTCGCCGAGCTAGGAATCGGTTCGCTTCTTGAGCCAGGCCGCAAGCTCGTCGCCCGGG
>DATCCQ010000133.1:0-2055 GCA_036511185.1 Gaiellaceae bacterium | reverse complement strand
CGAAGATGAAGGAGATCAGGAGGTCGAGGACGAGCCGGTCGGAAGACGCCGGCCCAGATCTCTGCCGGGCCGGCGAATCGCGCTGGGCTTCTTGCTGGCCGTCGTTGGATTACCGCTGCTCACGGTCGTGTTCAAGGCGCTGGGCAGTCACGCCACGCTCCCGAGCATCCTCTTGCTCTACCTGCTCTTGGTCGTCCTCGTCTCGGCTGTGGGAGGCCTGTGGCCGGCGCTAGCCGCGGCCGTCGCCGGCGACCTGCTCGCCAACTGGTATTTCACACCGCCGATCCACACCTTCACGATCAACGAGGCGCAGAACCTCCTCGCGCTCTGCGTTTTCCTCGTCGTCGCCGTCTTCTTCTCGAGCTACGTCGCGCTCGCCGCCCGGCGCGCGGTGGCCGGCGAGCAAGCCAGGGCCGAAGCCGACCTCTTTCTAACGCTCTCGGGGCAAACGCCCGTCGACGTTCTACTCAACCGCCTGCAAAGAGCCCTGCAGCTCGACGGTGTCGCTCTACTCGCGAATCGGGGCGGCTCCTGGAGCGCGGTGGCCACGAGTGGTGAGCAGCCGCCACGCGATCCGGAGAGCGCAGCCCAAACGATCGACCTCGACCGGGGCCGCCTGCTTGCCATTTCTGGTCGCGCGATCGCGGCCGAAGAAGAGCGCATCCTCGAGGCATTCGTCCGCGAGATCTCCTCGTCGCTGGCCCACGAGGAGCTCGAAGCGGAAGCTCAGACAGCCGGGGCGCTGGCTGCCGGCAACGAGTTGCGCGCAGCCATTCTCTCGGCCGTCTCGCACGATCTGCGCACGCCGCTGTCCGCCATCAAAGCGTCGGTGACGAGCTTGCTCCAGGAGGACGTCGAGTGGACGGGCGCGGCGCGCTGTGAGTTCCTGCGCACGATCAACGAGGAGACCGACCGCCTGAACGCTCTCGTCGGCAATCTGCTCGACATGAGCCGCCTACAGGCGGGGGCGCTGACGGTCTCGGCCGCACCGATCGGCCTCGAGGAGATCGTTCCGGCAGCCCTCCACTCGCTCGGCGGACGCGCGAGCCGCGTCCAAACCGAGGTTCCCGAGACCCTGCCGCGCGTGTTGGCCGATCCCGGCCTGCTCGAGCGAGCGCTCGCCAATCTGCTCGACAACGCGCTTCGGCACTGTCCGGAGGACACCGAGGTGCGTGTCGTCGCCGATCCCACCGGCGACGAGTACGTCGATCTGCGTATCGTCGATCACGGGCCGGGAGTTCCCGAGTCGGAGAGGGAGCGGATCTTCGTTCCCTTCCAGCAGCTCGGCGACGTGTCCGGCGCGAACGGCGTCGGGCTCGGTCTGGCGGTTGCGAGAGGATTCATCGAGGCGATGGAAGGATCGATCGAGGGCAAGGAGACGCCAGGTGGGGGATTGACGATGATCGTGAGACTGCGAGCGGAGAGATGACTCGTATTCTCGTCGTCGACGACGAGCCGCAGATCTTACGAGCGCTGGCGACGAACCTTAGAGCGCGTGGCTACGAGGTCGATCAGGCGGCGACCGGAGAGGCCGCGCTGATGCTGGCCGCAAGCCACCACCCCGATCTGGTCGTGCTCGACCTCGGCCTGCCCGGAATCGACGGGCTCGAGGTGATCGCAGGCCTGCGTGGTTGGAACACTGTTCCGATCGTCGTGCTCTCGGTGCGCGAGCGCGAAGCCGACAAGGTCGCCGCCCTCGACGCCGGCGCCGACGACTACGTAACCAAGCCCTTCGGCATGGACGAGCTCCTCGCCCGCATGCGCGCGGCTCTCCGGCGCGGCTCTCCAGGCAACAACGAAGAGGCGGTCGTGACCACGCCCGACTTTGTCGTCGACCTGGCGGCCAAGCGCGTCAGGCGAGGCGAAACCGAGGTGAAGCTGACTCCAACCGAGTGGGAGATCGTGGAGATGCTCGTTCGCAACAGCGGCAGACTGGTCAGCCAGCGCCAGCTCCTTCAAGCGGTCTGGGGCCCAAGATACGAGAAGGAAACGAACTACCTGCGCGTCTATATGGCGCAGATCCGGCGCAAGCTCGAGCCCGACCCCGCGCGACCA
>DATCCQ010000132.1:0-8805 GCA_036511185.1 Gaiellaceae bacterium | reverse complement strand
AGTCGCACCCGTATCTCCGCCGATACGGGCGCTCCCTGCGTCCTTGCATCGCATCCACCGATCGCACCCAGTCGGCGGGTGTTCATTCTGCTCCGAGTTCTTACCCCCGCGGTAGCTTGTCTGTAGATCGACGCTGGCGCCTTTAGCAATCCTTCATCAAGGCATGTTTCCATCGGTGTTATGAGGAGAGTGCTACCCACCAGGCTCCTGCGTGGGGGCCGGCGCGGTCGCCGACTCTTCCTGCTCGTGCTCCTCCCTTTGCTCGTCACCGCCGGGGCAGTCGAGCAGCCGGCCTTTTCGCGCACTCGAGCTCTTCCCTACCAGGACGCGTCGCTGCCGGCGGCGACCCGCGCCGATGACCTGCTCGGGCGCATGACGCTGGCCGAGAAGGTCGGCCAGCTCGCTCAGGTGTCCGTCAGTCAGCTGAAGACCGATGCGGATCTGGAACGGGTCTTTGCCGAGGAGGGAGTAGGATCGATCTTGAGCGGCGGCGGCGAGCTGCCGGGCTCGGAGAACAACCCGCGCGCCTGGGCGGAGGGGATCAATCGGATCCAGAAGGCGGCCCTCGACCGCTCGCGGTTGGGGATTCCGATTCTTTACGGTGCCGACGCGCCGCACGGCCTATCGCCGGTGCTCGGCGCGGTCATCTTCCCGCAGCAGATTGGAATGGGAGCGACGCGCGATCCGGCGCTCGTTCGGCAGGTGGCGACGGTCACCTCGCGCGGCGCGAAAGCACTCGGCATTCGCTGGATCTTCGGTCCGGTCGCCGACGTATCCCGCGACCTGCGCTGGGGCCGGTACTACGAGACCTACAGCGAGGATCCGAAGCTGGCCTCGTCGCTCGTTGCGGCAACGGTGGGCGGCCTTCAGGGCAACAACGCGAACCAGCTCGCAGTTGCCGCTACCGCGAAGCACTTCATCGGCTACTCGCAGCCCCGGAACGGCCGCGACAGGTTCCCGGTGACTCTTTCGTCTGCAACGCTGGCGAAGTGGTTCGTCCCGCCCTTCCAGGCGGCTGTGGATGCGGGTGCAGCGACCGTCATGACCCAACACAGCGCGGTCAACGGCACTCCCGTCGTTGCGTCGCATGCGCTCTCCACTGACTTGCTGCGCGACACGATGCGTTTCCGCGGTGTGCTGATCTCCGATTGGGGCGATGTCGCCGACCTCTACTGCCCGGGCGGCATTCCGCCCAACCCGAAATTCACTTGCGTCGCTTCGAGCCCGAAAGACGCCGTCGGGCGCGCGGTCAGCGCCGGCGTCGACGTCACAATGATTCCCTACGACTCGGCCCAGTTCACGAGTGCTCTGAAAGACCTTGTTCAACGCGGCACGGTCTCGCAGAAACGCCTTGACGAGGCGGTGAGGCGCGTACTCACCCTGAAATTCCGTCTGGGTTTGTTCGAGCACCCCTATGTCGACGCCGGCAAGGCCCAGGCCGGCGTGCTGGCTGCGGGCGACCGAAAGCTAGCGCGCAAGGCCGTAGGCGAATCGCTAACGCTGCTCAAGAACAACCGGCGAGTGCTGCCGCTGAAGAAGCGCGGTGGTCCGATCCTGGTTGTCGGTCCGGCGGCGAGCAACGTCTCCTGGCAAATGGGCGGCTGGACGATTGGCTGGCAAGGGCTTCCGGCGGGCGCCAAGCCGCCGGCGGTCACCGTTCTTCAGGGCATCCGCGAGGAAATCGGGGCTCGCAAAGTGCTCACTGCAAACTGGCATAACCAAGCGGATGTGCGCGCGAAGGCCAAGAAGGCACGCGCAATAGTCGTTGCGATCGGCGAGAAGGCCTACGCCGAGTGGTACGGCGATAACCCGAGCGGGGCGCTCGCGCCCAACCAGGTGCGTCTGATCGAGGCGGCCGAGGCCGGCGGCAAGCCGGTCGTTCTAGTGCTTGTAACCGGGCGACCGCTCATGATCAGCGGCCTCGTCGAGAAGGCCGGCGCGCTTCTGATGGCCTACCTTCCGGGCAGCGAGGGAGGGCACGGAGTCGCGGACGTTCTTTTCGGCCGGGTGTCGCCGCGCGGCAAGCTGCCGGTGAGTTGGCCGGCGTCGATCAAAGACGTGCCGATGGTGAAGGGAATACGCCTGAAGGACGGCAAGCGTGCGAAGCCGCTCTTCGCCTACGGAGCCGGGCTCAGCTACAAATAACTTCCCTTGAGTTAGGGCGCACCGCCGCCTCACCGGGCGCGCGATGCGTTCAGGTCGCTACACTTCGGCGCCGTGGCTTCTGAGAGAGTAAAGCTTGAGGTTCAGGAACGATCCGAGCGCGGTAGCGCTGCCAATCGGCGCCTGCGCCGGCAAGGGCTCGTGCCCGGGGTTATTTACGGAGGAGCCCTCGAGGCGCGCGCATTCGCCGTACCCGAGGCGGACCTGCGCCACGCCCTGACCGGCGAGCACGGCGGCCACGCAATCCTCGACGTTTACGTCGGCGACGAGAAGAAACCTCACTCGGCGATTCTCAAGGACTACCAGCGCGACGCCCTTCGCGGCGATCTTCTGCACGTCGATCTGCACGTCATTCGCCTCGATCAGGCGATTCAGTCCAGCGTCGCTTTGGTGCTCGTCGGCGAGGCGCCGGGCGCGAAGGCTGGCGGCGTTGTCACGTCGTCTGCGCGCGAGCTCCTCGTCGAGGCGCTACCGGCTGCGGTTCCCGATCAGATCGAAGTGGACGTGAGCTCGCTCGAGATCGGTGACCTGCTGCACCTCTCCGATCTGAAGCCGCCCGAAGGCGTCGTCTTCCTCGAGGAGCCCGACACTCTGCTCGTCAGCGTCACCCTGCCTTCGCTCGTGGTCGAAGAGGTCGAGGAAGAAGAGGAAGAAGAGGAAGGCGAGGGCGAGGCCGCCGAGGGCGAAGGCCCGGCTGGCGAGGGCGAGGCTCCCTCCGAATAGATGGGCTGGTTTCGTCGAGACAAGGCGGTCTCGACGCTGGATCTACTTGTCGCCGGCCTGGGCAACCCCGGGCGGGAGTACGAGCGCAACCGCCACAACGTCGGTTTCATGGTGGTCGAGGAACTAACCCGGCGCCACGAGGCTCGCTTCCGCAGCAAGTTCCACGGACGACTAGCCGAGTTGAGGCTAGAGGGAAGTCGCGTCGCACTGCTCGCGCCCGAGACCTTCATGAACGAATCCGGTCGCTCGGTGGTAGCCGCGGCGCGCTACTTCAAGCTGGAGCCTGAACAGCTGCTCGTCGTGCACGACGACGTCGACCTGGAGCCCGGTCGTCTGCAGCTGCGCTTGGGTGGGGGCCTCGCGGGGCACAACGGCCTGCGCTCGATTACGACGGCGCTGGCGACGAAGGAGTTCTTGCGCCTTCGCGTAGGAGTTGGTCGGCCGGAGCGCGGCGACCGGCGCTCGGTGGCCGATTTCGTGCTCTCGAACTTCGATCCCGAGACCGACGTGACAGGCATGGTCTCGCGCGCCGCGGACGCTGTCGAGCTACTCGTAGCCGAGGGCCTCGATGCCGCGCAGGCCCGCTTCAACGAGCGCGACTCCTAAACACCCCACGGACGGATTTCCGTACCTCGGGCGAGAAACGGGCGCGGGCTACACTGACCCCGCGGAACGAAAGTTCCGTTGTAGCTATGGACCGACCAGTTCTTCACGCCTTCGTACGCGAGCTTGCAGGCCACGAGCGCCTGGCGAGCCTGGCTGCCGCGCTTCCCACGCGTGCGCGTGTTTCCGAGCCGGCGCTACCTCTTTTCGTCAGCGCCCTGCATGAGCGGCTGGAACGCGGGCTGACGGTTCTGGTCGCCGACGACGAAGACGCGCGCAATCTCGCCGAAGCCGCGGGCTGGTTTCTGGGCGAAGACGCGGTCGCCTTCCTGCCCAGTCGTGGTGTTCGCTGGGACTCGGGGCTGCTGCCGGCCGCCCACCTGGTTGGCGAGCGGGCGCGGGCGCTGGAGGTGCTGGCTGGGGGAGGGCTGATCTTTATCTCGGCGGCGGCTCTCGCCGAGGGAATGCCGCCGCTCGAGCTCAGGCTCGATTCGATCCGGCTTCGCGCCGGCGACAGGAAGAGCCTGGAGGAGGTCAGCAGCGATCTTGCCGGCGCGGGATACGAACGGGTCGAACGGGCGGAGGAGCGCGGTCAGTTTGCCGTTCGCGGCGGCCTCGTCGACGTCTTCCCGGCGAGTGGCCGCGATCCACTGCGTATCGAGTTCTTCGGCGACGAGATCGAGCAGATGCGCGCCTTCTCACCCTTCACGCAGCGCACCTTGCACGAGGTCGAGCAGGTGCTCGTCCAGCCCACCGCCGAGTGGCGAATCGATCTCGCCGCGTCGCTGGAGGAGGAGGAAGGAGCGCCCGAGCTTCCCGCGCCGCTCGTCTCGCCGCTGGAGTCGGCGCCCGATCTTGTCTGGCAGCGCGAGGAGGTCGAGCGGGTCTGGCGCGAGGAGCTCGATATCGATCCCCTGCCGCTGGAGGGTGTGGGCGAGCTGGATCCGTTCCCACGTGGGCAGTCTTTCTCGTTCGAGGCGCAGCGTCCGGCTTTCGCCGCGCGCGGTCTGAGCGAGGCCGAGCGAGATCTCGGCTCGCTCGTGCGCTCCGGCCAACGTGTTGTCGTCACCTTCCCGCACCGCGGCGAAGCGCTGCGCACGGGCAGCCGCCTACGCTCGCTGGCGGCGCCGCTGATCGAGCCGGGCGAGGAGCTTGCCCGAGAAGGCGATTTGCGCTTCGCCGTCTCGTCCGCGCGGCGTGGGCTGGTTTGGAGGGAGCTCGGTCTCGTCCTGCTGCCCTCGAGCCAGATCTTCCGCAAGCGGCCGTCCCGGGCGGCGCCGCGGATCGGGCGCGCGCTGCAGTCTTTCTCCGACCTACGCCCAGGCGACTACGTGGTGCACGAAGACCAGGGCGTCGGCAAGCTTCTTGCCTTCGAGACCAAGAAGGTCGCCGGCGTTACGCGTGACTACCTGCTGCTGGCCTTCAAGGGCGACGACCGCCTCTACGTTCCGCACGAGCAGATTGGAAAGGTCTCGCGCTACATCGGCTCGGACGGCAAGGCGCCCGCTCTCTCCAAGCTCGACGGCAAGGCCTGGCAGCTGCTCAAGTCGCGCGCCCGCGTCAACGTGCACGAGCTGGCCGGTGAGCTCCTCTCGCTTTACGCCCAGCGCCAACAGGTCGAGGGCGTCGCCTACGACCTCGATCAACCCTGGCTGGAGCAGCTGGAGGCCGGCTTTCCCTTCCGCGAGACCGAAGATCAGGCACGGGCGATCGAGGCCGTCAAGGAGGATCTGGAGGCGCCGCGCCCGATGGATCGGCTGGTCTGCGGCGACGTCGGCTTCGGTAAGACCGAAATCGCCGTTCGTGCGGCCTTCGCCGTCACGCTGAACGGTCGCCAGGCACTCGTGTTGGCGCCGACCACTGTGCTCGCCGAGCAGCACTGGAACACCTTCCGCGAGCGCTACCGCGACTTTCCGGTGCGGGTGGAAATGGTCTCGCGCTTCCGCAGGCCCGCCGAGACCAAGCGCATCCTGGCCGATTTCCGCGAAGGCAAGATCGACGTTCTGATCGGCACGCACCGCGTTCTTTCGCGCGACGTAATCGCCAAGGACCTGGGCCTCGTCGTACTGGACGAGGAGCAGCGCTTCGGAGTCGCTCAGAAGGATCTGCTGCGCTCGCTCAGGCTGGAGGTGGACGTGCTCACGCTCAGCGCCACCCCGATCCCGCGCACCCTGCACATGTCGCTGGCAGGCCTGCGCGACATCTCCACCATCGAGACGCCGCCGGAAGGGCGCCAGCCGATCAGGACCTACGTCGGGGCCTACGACGAAGAGCTGATCAAGAGCGCGCTGGAACGCGAGCATGCCCGCGGCGGCCAGTCCTTCTACCTGCACAACCGGGTCGAGACGATCGAAGAGACGGCCGAGCACCTGCGTCAGCTCTGTCCCGGGCTGAACATGGTGGTCGCCCACGGCAAGATGCGCGAGCGCCAGCTCGAGGAGCAGGTACTCAGCTTCCTGCACGGCGAGGCCGACGTGCTCGTTTCGACCACCATCATCGAGTCGGGGCTCGACATCCCGCGGGCCAACACGCTGGTCATCGAACGAGCGGACGCACTCGGGCTGGCCCAGCTCTACCAGATCCGCGGTCGCGTCGGCCGCTCCGATCGGATCGCCCACGCCTACCTTCTCTATCCAAACGCCGAGGAGCTCTCGCACGAGGCTCGCATGCGCCTGGCCACGCTCGCCGACCACACCGAGCTGGGTGCCGGGCTGGCCATCGCCATGCGCGACCTGGAGTTGCGTGGGGCCGGCTCGCTGCTCGGTGACGAGCAATCCGGCCACGTGGCGGCGGTCGGCTTCGAGCTCTACGTGGAGATGCTCGAGGAAGCCGTGGCCGAGTTGTCCGGCAGGCGCCACGCAACTCCGCGCCCGCTGCGCGTCGACGCCCGCATCGACGCCTATATTCCCGCCGGCTACGTTTCGTCGGAGGCGCTCAAGATCGACCTGCACCGGCGCCTGGCGTTGGTCGAAGACGAAGACGAGCTGCGCGAGCTGGAATCTTCCTGTCAGGATCGCTTCGGGCCGCTGCCGGAGCCGGTTGCCAACCTCTTCGCCATTCAGAGAGCGAAGCTCGGCCTGGCGCAGATCGGGGCCGATTACCTTGTCTACCGCGACGGTCGTGTCAGTGTCGGCCCGCTCGTGCTGGGCTCGGGTGAGCTACGCGAGCTGAAAACGCGCGTCGATACGGCCGTTTACAGCTCCTCCAAGCGCGAGCTGACGCTGCGCGGCTCCACCTTCGCCGCGGCGAACGATTTGCTCGTTGCTATACTCGCCGCGCGCCGAGCGTGATGTCTTGCAGGCGCTTATCTGTATGAGAACTCGGCGACTCATCCTCTCTCTCTTCCTTGCGCTTGTTGCCGCGACGGCGCTTACCGCCTGCGGAAGCGCGAAGAAGAAGGACGTGCCCGCTAACGCCATAGCGATCGTCGGTGAACAGCCCATCACCACTGCCGATTTCGATTCTCTGATGGCTCAGGCCAAGGCCCAGTATCAGGCGGCCAAGAAGGTGTTCCCGGCGGTTGGGAGCAAGAGCTATCAGACGCTCAAAGATGAAGCCGTCGCCTATCTGGTCAAGCGCAGCGCTATCGCTCAGCTGGCCGCGAAGATCCCTGTCAAGGTCACCGACGCGCAGGTCAATGCGAGCCTCACGAAGGTGATCACGCAGCAGTTCAAGGGCAGTAAGGCGAAATTCCAGGCCGAACTGACGAAAGAGCACCTATCCGAGCAGCAGGTTAAAGAGCGGATCCGCGACAACCTCCTCAATCAGGCCGCATACACCGCCCTGATCAAGAACATCAACATCTCCTCGAGCGAGGTCAAGGATTACTACAACGCGCACAAGAGCTCGTATCAGGTCGGTGTGAGCCGCGCTGCCTCGCACATCCTGGTCAAGACGAAGGCCACGGCCGACAACGTCTACCGGCAGCTGAAAGCCGGCGCTGATTTCGCCAAGCTGGCCAAGAAGTACTCGACCGACAGCAGCAAGTCCAGCGGCGGCAAGCTTGGCACCGTCGAGCAGAAGAAGCTGGTCAAGTCCTTCGCCGACGTGCTCTTCAGCAAGCTCAAGACCGGCACCTTCTCGAAGCCGGTCAAGACGAGTTACGGCTGGCACATCATTCTCCCCACGGGGCCGATCGTGAAGGCACACCTCCAGTCGCTCAAGGAGGTCACGATCACCATCCGCCAGACCCTGCTCACCACCAAGCAGAACACGGAAGTCTCGGCCTGGGTCAAGAAAGCGGAGAAGTTCGCCGCGGACAACACGAACTACGCCGCTAGCTACAAGCCGACGACGACGACCAGCTCCTCAACGGTCGGCACGACCACGACGTCCTAGAACCCTCGGCGGCCGCGGAGGCGACCCTGAGCGATCTCTCACAAGCGCTTCTCGACCTGCAGTTGCTAACCGAGCGCCTGCGCCGTGAGTGTCCCTGGGACCGTGAGCAAACCGCGGCCACGATTGTTCCCCACACGCTCGAGGAGGCCTACGAGGTGGCCGACGCGGTCCTCCAGGGCGACGCCGAGAAGCAGCTCGACGAGCTTGGCGACCTGCTCTTCCAGGTCTATTTCCTCGCGCTCCTGCTCGAGGAAGAGGGGCACGGCAGTCTCGAGCAGGTGGCGCGACGGTGCCACGAGAAGCTCGTGCGCCGGCATCCCCATATCTTCGGCGACGTCGAGGCCAAGACGGCCGGGCGTGTGCTCGCAAACTGGGACAAGATCAAGGCCGGCGAGGAAGGTCGCGAGGGGATATTCCACGATGTCGGCGCGAAGCTGCCCGCCTTTTTGCGCGCCCGCAAGGTGCAGGAACGAGCCGCCGCGATCGGTTTCGATTACCCGACTCTCTCCCAGGCCTTGTCCGATCTGGCTTCCGAGCTCGAAGAGGTCGTCGAGGCGGCTGAGGTCGCTGGCCAGCCCGCTCCCGGCGCCAAGCCCGACAACCGCGTCGCCGAAGAGATCGGTGACGTACTCTTTGCCTGCGTGAACGTCAGCCGGCTCGCGCGCGTTGACGCCGAGCTGGCCCTCGGGCAGGCGGCCGGTCGCTTCCGCGATCGCGTCGAACTTGCCGCCGCGCTGGCCGAGGCCGACGGGAAGGATTTTTCCGCGCTCACGCTCGCGGAACAGGACTCATATTTCGATCAAGCAAAGGAGAAAACGAGATGAGTAGCAAGATCGCTTCAGTGCACGGCCGCCAGGTTCTCGACTCGCGCGGAAACCCGACGGTCGAAGTCGACGTCGTGCTCGAGTCGGGGCGCAAAGGCCGGGCCATCGTTCCTTCCGGTGCCTCCACCGGCGTGCACGAGGCGGTCGAGCTCCG
>DATCCQ010000131.1:0-12751 GCA_036511185.1 Gaiellaceae bacterium | reverse complement strand
TGAGGCCAGCGCCGCCAGCGAGCGCAGGCGCTCGCGTTCGTTGGGAGCCTCGGCGACCTCCTCCCAGACGAGTTTCGAGAGCGAGCGGCGCTTCGTCCAGCGTTCCACCTCCTCGGCGGGAAAGAGATCCAGCAGCTCCTCCCAGAAGGGGCTTGCCTGACGTGGCGAGCCGTCCTCGCCGGCCGATTCGCGCACCAGAGAAAGCCTCTCATAGGCGCGTGTGCAGGCGTTGTAGAAGAGATAGCGGTCGCGCTCCAGCTCCTCGGCCGGCGGCGGCGTTGCCATCTCCTGCTCGAGCTGCTGGCGCGCCTCTTCGTCGAGTAGCTGATGCTTAGAGGAGCGGCGCGGGAAGCTGCCCTCCTCCAGCCCGATCAGGAAGACCGCCTTGAACCTGCGCGCACGCGTCCGGAGAAGATCGCTGACCAACACGCGTCCCGGCTCATCGCCGGAACCGATGCGAACGGGCGCACGCTCCAGCGCGGCCAGCAGATCCTCTCGCGCGAGCGCTTGCCCGCTCGCCTCCTGCCAACTCTCCAGCTCATCGAGGAGACTGCGAACACTTTCGAAGGCGCGCAGATCGAGGCGCGTGCGCTCCGAGGCCGACGAGGCCTCTAGCCCATAGGCACGCCGCAACATCCGCGTGCTCAGTTCACGCAGCGCCTCAAGCGACGGAAAGGCGCCCGCTAGCAGCTCTAGGTCGGCCAACTGGCGGCCTTTCCTGAGCGAGACCAGTTCCGTCTCGATGCGACTCGGACTATGCACCGCGCGGCCGCGCAGGCGCCCCTCGAGGAAGTCGGCGCTGGAGCGCGTCACATCCGAGTAAGGAGAGCGCACGAAGGAGAAGAGATCGGAGCGTTCACCGCCGAGCCAGGCGAAGCGAAGTAGTCCGCAGAGCGCGTGCCCAAAGGGAATCTGAGCCAGCTTGACCCGACCTTCGAGCACATAGGGAAGCCCGAAGGCGGAGAAGGCCGTTTCCAGCGAAGCTCGCCGTCTTTCCAGCGACGGACAGATCACGGCAATCTGCTCGGGCTCGACCCCCTGCCTGAGCAGGGCCAGCGCTTCTTCGGCAACGAGCTCGAAGGCCGCGCGCGAGCCCGAAGCCTCGAGAAAGCGAACGGCGCCCTCGAGCGGCGGTGCAGCCGCTTCGCCGGGCTCGAACAACCTGCGCTCGATGAAGGCCAGGGCCGGGTGCGCGTACTCGCTCGAGCGTGCCGGAAGCTCGGTTATCCGCCCCGAGGCGCGGCGGGCAAGCTCGGTCTGGGTGCGGGCGAGCGCGGCGAAGGCGGCCCGCCCCGGCTCGTAGGGAAGCGCCACGGTGACTTCCGCGCGGGCGGCAAGCGCGTCGAGCAGGTGCCACTGAGCGCCCGTCAGATCCTCGAAGCCATGGACGAAAAGCGGGCGCTCTGGGGGCCAAGTGCCCGGCTCCTTGGACACCCGCTCGGCGACCAGCCAGCGCTCGAGCTCGCGATCAGCCAGGCCAAGCCGCTCCAGCTCGTCCAGGTAGAGCGAGTAGAGCGAGCCCAGCTCTCCGGGCACCTGCCCGGGCTCGATCAGCGCCGACTCCAGCTCCGCGAACCCCTCAACCAGCGCATCGACAAAACCGCCGAAACGAGCCGAGCGCGCAAAGGAGTCGAGCTCGGCTCGATCCAGCAGTGAGCGGACTAGCAGGCGGCGCTGCGCGTCACTCAGTGCGCGCCGCTCAACCGAGTCGCCACCGAGCTCGCGGAAAAGGTCGTCGAAAGTCCCAACCCGGCCCGCAAACAAGACGCGCGATCTGGTCAGGAGATCATGCTGCAGGTGCGCGATATCGCCGGCGTTCGGAACTACCAGGAAGGGCTGCCGATTGAGCGCTGCCGCGAACTGCTCGAGCAGCTTTTCTACCTTGCCGGCATTGGCCGGCCCGACGAGAAGATTCAGCGGCACCGGTTCATCGTAGTCCGCGCCTGTCGGGCGACGGGCTTCATCTCGTCACCGAGGCCGAATTGCGCTTAAACAAGACGGGGGACAGTCGCCCGCCCCCCGTTCGATACCGATAAAAAGCTCTGCTTAGGCAGCAGCACTCTTGGGCCGGCGGCCACGACGGGCAACCGCATGCCCGGGCATGTTCTGGGCGCAAACCTCGCAGAGGTCGGCTTGCTTCGCGCCGCGCCGCGCATCGGCGTAAGTCAAACGAAGCGTAGCGCCCTTACCCTCGTCGATCTCTTTACTGCAGCTATCACATACAAGCACAGTTTTTCGAGCCACGAAATCCTCCTACTTAATTAGAACATCCCATTTATCGTAGCGTAAATACCCGGCTTGGAAAACCCCATCTTTCTTAACTCGAAAGAGGGAATTTCAATTACGTCTCGACTGCGTACTCGGCATAGATCGAAAGTGTCTGTAACAAAATCGTCCCACTTAACTTACTGCTCGCTACCAAGCTACATATGCCGCGTTACGTAGAGAAGTAAAAAGAATCGACCCGCCAAGACCGCTACGATGGCGCCGTGCAGAAGCGATCCTTAGCCATACTCGAAGGCG
This sequence comes from Gaiellaceae bacterium, assembly GCA_036511185.1. GTDB lineage: Bacteria > Actinomycetota > Thermoleophilia > Gaiellales > Gaiellaceae > Fen-549. The sequence goes on along the minus strand of DATCCQ010000131.1, from coordinate 10,228 downwards.
ATGAGACAGGGCAAGAGCTGCTGGAGCAGACCTTGCGAGTGCTCGCGCCGGAGTCAATCGGCTTCGAGCTCGAGCTGCAGCGCTTCGATCTCTCACTCGCCAACCGGCGCGCGACCGGCAATGCGGTCGTCTCGGAAGCCGCGGCCGCCATACGCGCGCTCGGCCTGGGCTTGAAAGCGCCGACAATCACACCCGAGAAGGCCGGCGACGTCGGCTCGCCAAACCGGATACTGCGCGAGGAAATCGGCGCCCAGGTGATCGTCCGCACCGGCCGGCGCATTCCCGGCGTGGCGCCGGTCACTAACGTCCAGGCGCCGATCGCGGTCGTGCGAATGGCGGTTGGCGACGCCTACGGCGCGGAGGAATGGCGCGAGGGCAAAGGCGACGCCGAGGTTGCTTATCGCAAGGAGCGCATCGAGCGCCACATTTGCCACGCGGTGGCCGAATTCGCCTTCCGTGAGGCCGAGCAGATGGGCGCAACGGTTTTCGGCGGTCCCAAGTTCACCGTCAGCCCCGTTTACGAAGGAATGTTCAAAGAAGAGCTGGACGCGGCGGCGGTAAGGCACTCCAAGGTCGCCTACGAGCCGCAATTGATCGATGCAACCTTCGCTCTACTGCTCACTGCCGAGAATAAACCGCTGGTGATTCCGGCGCTTAATCGCGACGGCGACATTCTCTCCGACCTTGTATTGCCGATGTTCGGATCGATCGCCGGCGCCGAATCGCTTGTTGCCGCACTCGATGAAAACTACGTTCCCACGCGCGTGATGGCCGAGGCGCCGCACGGTACCGCGCCCACCTTGCTCGGAAAAGACACGGCCAACCCACTGGCCATGATCCTCGCTCTAGCGGCGCTTCTCAGCCACGGCGACGACGAGATGAAGGCCGCCGGAAACGCGCTTCGCCAGGCTAGCCTCGCTGCCGTCCAGGCCGGCGCCCGCACCTCCGATCTCGGCGGCAGCTGTAAGAGCAGCGAGTTCGTCAGCGAGGTCATCGGCAGACTGCCCGCCCTGCTCTCGCACTGACGCGGTATCGAACCGGCGCACCGCGCTCAGGCCGACAAGTGGTCGAGGTTTCTCTATCGACCGCAACGTCTGATCGAAATCGGCATCGTCGAAATCGATCAGAACGATTTTGGCCTGCCGTAAACCGGCATCAATACTGAAATCGGTTGCTTCCGTGGAATGTGTGCTTCTTTCCGCTAAAGTCAGCGCCGTGAAGATTGGAGTGCCGAAAGAAACAGCTCCCGGCGAAGCGCGTGTCGCGCTCGTCCCGGAGGTCGTTGCCAAGCTGACCGGGCAGGGGCTGGAAGTAATCGTCGAGAAGGGCGCGGGAGCCGCTGCCGCCTTCACCGACGAGGCCTACAAAGAAGCCGGCGCCAAGCTGGTCAGCGCCAAGGAAGCCTTCGGCGCCGACATCGTGGCCAAGGTCGCCAAGCCGAGCGCCGCCGAGATCAAGCTGCTCAAGAAGGACGCCGTGCTGATCGGCTTCCTGCAGCCGCTCACCGACCACAAGGGCATCGACGCCCTGGTTGCGCACAATGTGATCGGCCTGGCGATGGAGTCGGTGCCGCGCATCACCCGTGCCCAGTCGATGGACGCACTCTCCTCACAGGCCACCGTCGCCGGCTACAAGGCAGTGATCATCGCCGCCGACCGCGTCCCGAAGCTCTTCCCGATGCTGATGACGGCAGCGGGCACGATCGCCCCGGTCAAGTTGCTCGTGATCGGCGCCGGCGTTGCCGGGCTGCAGGCGATCGCCACGGCTCGCCGCCTCGGCGCCGTCGTCTCGGCCTTCGATATCCGCCCGGCGGTCAAGGAAGAGATCGAGAGCCTCGGCGCTCAGTTCCTCGACCTCGGCGTTGTCGGCGAGGAGACCGAAGGCGGCTACGCGAAAGAGCTCACGCCCGAGCAGCAAAAGCAGCAGCAGGCCGAGCTCGAGAAGCGCATCCCCGATTTCGACGTCATCATCACCACCGCGATGGTGCCCGGTCGCCCGGCGCCGAAGCTGATCCCGGCCGACGCGGCCGAGGCGATGCGGCCCGGTTCGATCATCATCGACCTCGCCGCCGAGACTGGCGGCAACTGTGCGCTAACCGTTGCGGGCGAGATTGTCGAGAAAAACGGCGTCACCGTCGTCGGGGAGACAAACCTGCCGAGCGAGATGGCCTTCCACTCCAGCCAGCTCTATGCGCGTAACGTCGCCTCGCTGCTCGGGCTGATGATCAAGGAAGGCGGGCTGAAGCTCGACTTCGCAGACGAGATCATTGCCGGCGCGTGCGTAACAAAGAAGGAGACTAAATAGTGAGCGGTAACACGGCCGTTTTCCTGTCTGAGCTGACAGTGCTGATACTGGCGATCTTCCTCGGCATCGAGGTCATCTCCAAGGTGCCGACGCTCCTGCACACCCCGCTGATGTCGGGCACCAACGCTATTCACGGCATCGTCATCGTAGGCGCGATCTTGATCACTGGCGCGAACCTACATTCAACGCTCGCTCAGATCGTCGGCTTCTTTGCCATGATCCTGGCCAGCGCCAACGTCGTCGGCGGGTTCGCGGTCACCGACCGCATGCTCGAGATGTTCAAGGGGAAGTAGTCACGTGAGCGACAACCTGACGACACTCGCCTATCTGCCGACGATCATCGCCTTCATCCTGGCGCTGAAGTTCCTCTCCTCTCCCAAGCACGCGCGGCTGGGCAACCAGCTCGGCGCCGTCGGCATGGCGCTCGCCATCGCCGTGACGCTGGCGCAGAAACACTTCTACGGCCTCGGTTACGCGATCATCGCGGTCGGCGGTCTGATCGGTGGCGCGATCGGCTGGGTCGGCGCGCGCAAGGTGAAGATGACCGACATGCCGCAGATGGTCGCGATATTCAACGGCGTCGGCGGCGGTGCCGTGGCCCTGGTCGCGCTGGTCGAGTTCCACGAAAAGGCCGGCCTGCCCGGCCGCATCATCTGGAACGAGTCGGGCGCAATCATCATCTCGGCGCTGATCGGAAGCATCTCCTTCGCCGGCAGCATGATTGCCTTCGGCAAGCTGCAGGGCCTGGTCGGAGACCGCCCGATCGTCTGGAAGGGTCAGAGGATCGGCAACATTCTTCTCCTGCTGATCGGCATCACAGCCGGCGCGATCATCCTCATTGGCCACGACTACCAGCTGATGTGGTTGCTGCTGATCGAGATCGCCGCGGCGCTTGCTTTCGGCGTGCTCTTCGTGCTGCCGATCGGCGGCGCCGACATGCCGGTCGTGATCTCTCTGCTCAACGCCTGTACCGGTATCTCCGCCTCGGCGGCCGGTTTCGAGCTGCGCCAGAACGTCCTGATCGTCAGCGGCATGCTCGTCGGCTCCTCCGGTACGTTGCTGACTTTGATGATGTGCCGCGCGATGAACCGCTCGCTGACGAACGTCATCTTCGGCGCCTTTGGCCAGATCCAGACCGGCGTCGGCGAAGGAGCCGTCTCGAACGAGGGCTTGACGGTTCACGCCACCACCGCCGAAGACGTGGCGATAATGCTGGCCTACGCGCACAAGGTGATCATCGTCCCGGGCTACGGCCTTGCGGTCGCCCAGGCACAACACGACGTGCGTCAGCTCGCCGATCTGCTCACCTCGCGCGGCGTCAATGTCGAGTACGCCATCCATCCCGTCGCCGGGCGTATGCCGGGGCACATGAACGTGCTCCTGGCCGAGGCCAACGTGCCCTACACGCAGCTCAAAGAAATGGACGAGATCAACCCGGAGTTCGCGCAGACCGACGTCTCCCTCGTCATCGGCGCCAACGACGTGGTCAACCCGGCCGCCCGCACCGACACCTCGAGCCCGATCTACGGCATGCCGATCCTCGACGTCGACAAGTCCAAGGCCGTCGTGGTGCTCAAGCGCTCGATGAACCCGGGCTTCGCCGGAATCGAGAACCACCTCTTCTACGAGCCCGAGACCTCGATGCTCTTCGGCGACGCCAAGGACTCGATCCTAAAGCTGATCGCCGCCGTCAAGGCCGTCTAGAGTTGCTAAGTAACTAGCTTCGGATCGCTCACGTCCGTGTTGTCGACGACCACGTCGGCGGCCGCCTGCGGGGCGCAGCGGCTGAAGTAGAGCTTCTGGCCGGGGACGTAGCGCTTGCGGTAGCGCTCCCTGACCGCCCCGGCTCCTCCCATCAGCTCCCGGTCGCGTACCACGGCGCGGCGGATGATCTCGGCGAAGTCGGACTGCACGAAGATCGAGAAGTCCCAGAACGCTCGCAGCTCGTCGCGGAGCAAGAAGACGCCGTCGAAGAGAAGGACGGAATCGGGCGCGGCCTCTTCTTCCGGCGCCGCGACTTCCTCGTCCACCCGATAGTTATAGATCGCGCTCCGGTAGCGCCGCGATCCCCTCGGGCCAAGAGGTTCGAGTAGTAGCGTGCGCAACGCCTCGTAGTCAAAGGAATCGAGAAAGTAACCCTCGGGCGAATCGGCGCCGCGGCGATAGCGCAGTTCCCGCGGATTGTGGAAACCATCGATCCCGGCACGGATGATCGGGCGCTTCCCGGCCATCAGCTCGGCCAGCTCGTCGCCTAACGTTGTCTTGCCCGCGCCGTCGGGCCCGTCGATCGCGACGCGAAGCGGATGAGGCGGCTCGCGCTCGAGCAGCAGCCCACCGAGCAGCTCGAGCAGCTCCTGGCGCTTCATCTCCCCTACCCGGTGCGCCGTCGCAGCGTCGAGGCGCCCAGCGCCAGCGCGAGCACTGTCACTCCAAGCGTGATCGAGACATCGAGCGCAAAGCGCCCGTCGAACGTCCCGAGCGCGGTCGCGCGGTGGAGCGCGTCGTAGGCGTAGGTGAAGGGAAGCACGTCGGAGAGAGCGCGCATCCAGCCCGCCATCTGCGAGCGCGGCGTGAACAGGCCGCAGAGCAGAATCTGCGGCAGGATGAAGGCGGGCATGAACTGGATCGCCTGGAACTCGGTACGGGCAAAGGCGCTGACGAAAAGGCCCAGTGACATGCCCAGGATCGCGTTCGAGATGGCCAGCAGCACGACCGCCCAGGATGGCCCCTGCGTATGCAGCCCGAGGAATCCGAAGGCGACGATCGAGACCAAGGTCGCCTGGAGGGCGGCCACGAGCGCGAAGGCGAGCCCGTAGCCGGCTAGGATGTCGAACTTGGCCAGCGGCAGCGCCATCAGCCGCTCGAGCGTGCCCGAGACGCGTTCCCTGAGCATCGTGATCGAGGTGACCAGGAACATCGCGATCAGCGGGAAGAGGCCCAGCAGCGGGCCGCCGATCTGCTGGAAGACCTGGCGCCGGTCAGCGAATAGTTGCTCGAGCAGGAAGACGAGCGCGAGTGGTACGAATAGAAGCAGGGCTAGTGTGCGCGGATCGCGGCGAAGCTGGTTGAGCACTCGAAGCGCGGTGGCGAAGGTGGCGCGGAAGCTCATTCGATCTCCTCGTTGATCAGGACCAGGAAGGCCTCATCGAGGTCCTGCTTGCCACTCTGGGCGCGCACATCTGCGGGAGTTCCGGTCGCCACCAGCTTGCCTTCGCGTAGCAGCAGCAGGTCGTGGCAATGGTCGGCCTCGTCCATCACGTGGCTCGAGACGAGCAGCGTCTTTCCCTGCGCGGCGAGATCGTTGAAGGCCTTCCAGAGGTCGCGCCGGAGCACGGGGTCGAGCCCGACCGTCGGCTCGTCGAGAACGAGCAGCTGTGGATCTCCGATCAGCGCCGTCGCCAGTGACACCCGCGCCCGCTGCCCGCCCGAGAGCCGGTTGACGACCCGGTCGCCGAAGGCGGTCATGTCGACCGTCTCAAGCACCTCTTCCACGTTCTCGGGGCCGGTATTGAGAATGCGGGCAAAGTAGCGCAGGTTCTCGCGCACGGTCAGGTCGCCGTAGACGGCGGGGTTCTGGGTCATGTAGCCGACCTTCCAGCGCAGGAGCGGCGTACCGGCCGGCTCGCCCAGCACCGTGATCGCGCCCGACTCGACGATCTGAACGCCGACGATCGCGCGCATCAGCGTTGTCTTGCCGCTGCCGCTCGGCCCGAGCAGACCGGTGACCCGTCCCGAGGCGACAGAAAGCGAGAGATCGTCGAGCACGATCACGCCGCCGCGGCGGATGCGGAGGTTGTCGACGACGATGCTCGTAGCGGCGGACATTGGGCGGTAGTCAATCAGAACTCTTAGGGGTTCCGAGCACCTCTTTACCCACCCACCACCTCCCACCCTCCCACGGGGCGAGAAACGGTATCGAGGAAAGGCGCTCGAGAACGTGTTGATTTGATGCCGAAACAACACCGGCGTCTGCGAGCGCGGTTACTTTTCCGGGCTCAACCGACGAACTTCTCGATCCATTCGGGCCGCGTCACCGCCAGCGCAATCAGCGCAAGGTCGATGCATATCCCGAAGGAGAGACGCGAATTCCAGAACGCGACGAGCAAGACGATCGATAGCCCTGCCGCAATGATTCCGATCAGCGGCCAGGCGCCGGCCAGTCCCGGTACGCCCCAAACTGCCAGCCCGAGCAGGGCAAACGCCGTCACAGTAGCTCCCATCAGGACAAGCCCCGTCGGGCGCCGAGCGGCTTCCGGAACGAGCCACGACTCCTTCAGCGTGAAGGGAAAGCTTGGGTCGTCTTTCTCGGGCATTAGATACAGGAGGTGGACGAGCCCGTGAGCGATCAGAAAGAGCCCGGCGGCGATGCGGATCAGCACTGTCATGCGAAGGCCACCCTAGTGGACGGGCGAATTGTTTTCTTCGCGCCCGTGCCCGAGTAGGCTAAGAGCGTGGTCCCGTTCTTGACCGCCGAGAACGTCCTCGCCGCCGTCTCGCCCGGGCGTGCCGTCGAGGCGGTGCGGGACGGCTTCGTCGCCTACGCCCGCGGCGAGTGGGCGATGCCGGCCAAGGTCTACGTCACCGCTTACCCGAACGGCGACTTCCGCGCCATGCCGGCGATCGGCGCCGGCCACGCGGTGCTCAAGTGGGTCACCTCCTTCCCGGTCAACCTGGAGAAGGGGCTGCCGACCGTGAAGGCGATCGTGCTCGTCTCGGACGCGGAGACCGGGATGCCGGTCGCCGTGCTCGAGGGCTCGGCGCTGACCGCCCTGCGCACAGGCGCCGCCGCAGTGCTGGCCGCTGAGACCCTGGGAAGAACAGGCGCGGACACAGTCGCCGTGATCGGCGCCGGCGTGAACGGCAAGGCGACCGCGCGCGCCTTTCTCGCCCGAGGGCGAAAGCCCGTGCTCTGGGACGTCGACCCCGAGCGGGCGCGGGCCGCCGCCGAGGAGCTCGGCGCCGAGGTCGCCGCGAGCAGCGAGGATGCGCTAGCCGCCGACATCGTTGCAACGGTCACCCCGGGGCGCCAGATCCTCTTCCCCGAGAACTCCCTCCACCCCGGTCAGCACGTCAGTCTGATGGGCGCCGACGGCCCCAACAAATGCGAGATCGCCGCACGCGAGCTGGCCCGCACGCACATCTTCTGCGACGACTGGACGCAGGCCTCACATGCCGGCGAGCTGCAGCACCCGGTGCGCGAACAGCTGCTCGAGCGCTCTCAGGCGACCCAGATCGGCGACGTGCTCGCGGGCCTGGCACCCGGCCGCGCAAGCGCCGAGGAGATCACGACCTTCGACTCAACCGGCCTGGCGATCCAGGATCTGGCGCTGGTGCTGGTGGTACTGGAACGAATCGGAGATTTGGAGGGTGTGTTGGAGCTACCGCTTTAAGTTTCTCAGCGCGCGGGGCGAGCAGCGGTTATCAGTCTGCTTCTAGTCCTTGATCGCCCGCCGCCTCGTCGTCTACTTCAGGCGCTTCGAGCGGGATACCGGCCTCTTCCGCGGCCAGCGCCGCGGCGGCGGCCAACTTCTTCTCTTCCTTCTTTTCCTGCTTGCGCGCCCGCTTCTCGCGGAGTGCCCGCTCGCGCGACATCTTCGCCATCGTTGTTTGTCTCTTTGTGTTTGAGCCCATTCAAACCCCGCTTTCTTCGGCGCCTCACCGCGGTTCGGTGACGTTCGTCTGCCTACACCGTACAGCCAGAGTAACGCGGCGCCCTTGAATCAAGCGGTCTTGACGTCGACTTTGCCGGTGCGGGTGAGATGGCGCCAGTGGGCTCGGGCGCCGACAAGCGCGCTGATCGTGGACTCGATGATCACGACATACATCAGCTGCCGGTAGACGAACTGCTGCAGCGGGAGCGCCCAGAGAGGACGCAGCGATTCCTTATCCATTCTGAAGGCGATTGTTGCGAGCAGGAGTTGCAGAGCATTGAAGCCGAGCCAGTAGGCGAGCACCGGTATTGGATCGGTGAACAGGAGCCCGTATAGGGCGAACACGTCAATCAGTGGAGCGAGAATCGGTAGGAAGATCTGGAACAGGATCATGTAGGGAAGAGCGAGCCGGCCGATTCGGCGCTCGCGCGGGTCGCGCGTGAGCAGCGCGTTCTTGTGCTTCCACACCGCCTGCATCGTCCCGTACGACCAGCGATAGCGCTGCCGCCAAAGGTCGCCGAGACTCGAAGGCGCCTCGGTCCAGGCGCGCGCGTCCTCGGCGTAGACGACACGGCGGCCGGTGCGGCCGATTGCCAGGGTCAAGTCGGTGTCCTCAGCCAATGTCTCCCCAGAGACGCCGCCGACCTCCGTGAGCGCGTCCCGGCGGAAGGCGCCGATCGCGCCCGGAACAGTCGGCGTGCACTGGAGCACTTCGTACATGCGCCGGTCAAGGTTGAAGCCCGTCACGTATTCGATGTGTTGCCAGCGTCCGAGCAACCCACGCCTGTTCCCGACCTTCGTATTCCCCGAGGCGGCACCGACTCTCGGATCCCCTAGCGGCTGCACGAGTCGCCGCAACGCCTCGGGCTCGAAGACGGTATCCCCATCGACCATCACGACGACAGGCGCCGATGACGCGTCGATGCCGGCGTTGAGCGCGGAGGGCTTGCCGCCGTTCGGTTTGCGCAGGAGCCGTACCCGCTCCAGCCTAAGCCGCTCGACAATCTCGGCCGTGTCGTCAGTTGAGCCGTCGTCGACGACGACGACCTCGAACTCCGGATAGTCGCTTGCCGCGAGCGAACGGACGGCACGTTCTATCCCGACACCTTCGTTGTAGGCGGGAACGACGACGGTTACAGGCGGTAGGTACGCGGGCGAGGGTGCACGCCGCCTCGTCGAACGACGTTGGTAGCCGGCCAGGCCGAGCACTAGCGCGACACGAGCGGTAAAGAGGATGCCAACGAGTCCGACCATCAATAGAAGAACTCGCACGAGCACGAATCCGATGCGCACCGCGACGGCGAAGACCTCACCGCGGCGCCGCTCCCATGCGGAGGCTGCGGGCTCGACGTCGCTCTTCGGCAGACCGGCAAGCTGGGCAACCGTCACGAAGCGGAAGCCGCGCGCGCGCAGCTGCGGGATCATCCGCGCCACGGCGGCTGCGGTCTCGCCGCGATTGCCACCGCCATCGTGGAACATCACGATCCCGCCCGTGCTTCCCGGCGGGCTCGCGTCGCGGACTATCTTGGCGACTCCCGGACGGGCCCAGTCCTGCGACTCGAAGTCCGCGAGCACGATCAGGTAACGGCGGTCGGCAAGCGCAGCCAGGTCGCGCTCGTCCCGGCTTGTTACCGAATCGGGCATCGCCGAGTACGGCGGGCGAATCAGCCGCGTGTAGTGACCGGTAATCCCCACGATCACTGCCTCGGTCAAGTCGAGCTGGAGCCGCCGCTGCCAGCCCGGGCCGTTCCAGAGCGCGACATGCGTGAAGGTGTGGTTCCCGAGCTCGTTTCCGTCCCGCACGAGCATGCGTACGAGATCGGGATGGCGAGCTGCCTCGCTGCCGACAAGAAAGAAAGTTGCCGGGACATGCTCGCGGCGCAGGATCGCGGCGATTTTCGGCGTCCAATTCGGATCGGGCCCATCGTCGAATGTCAGTGCGATCCGTCGACCCGGCGGTGGTTGGGTGGAAACGAGTCGCGAGCCCCGGGCGCTCAGAATCGGCCGGCTATGGGCAAGCGGCGCCCGCGCGCCCGCAACCCCGGGCGCACCTATGCCGCTCGCGCCGATCGTGTGGGTCGCAATCCCTTCGAACAAGATCGCGACAGCCGCAACTACAAAGCAGAACGAGATCAATCCCCAGTGCGCAGGAACCCGTACCCGGGCGAGCGCGTGCACGTTACGGCTTCTTCGTCGTCTTCGTTTGCCCGGGCGCTACCCCGCTCTTTCCGTGCGACACCGTGGAGGACGTCGTCGTCTTCGTTTGCCCGGGC
>DATCCQ010000130.1:0-24692 GCA_036511185.1 Gaiellaceae bacterium | reverse complement strand
GTTCGAAGCCGCTCTTGAGGATCTGATCTGTGAGCCGAAAGCCGGCCTCAGCCTTGGACGCCAACCTGAACTCCGCCGCTCTCCCGGGTTCGTCCCTAGCACTTTAGTTGTTCCCGTTCACCCCGGGAAACAGGGCTATGGGCCGTGTAGGATTCGAACCTACGACCTTGGGATTAAGAGTCCCCTGCTCTACCAACTGAGCTAACGGCCCGCGGATCAGTACTGTAGCGGCTGACCGCCACCAACTTCCTTAAGAAGGAGTCGTTCTTTGCGGGTTCTCTCCGTTGTGGGCAACCGGCCGCAGTTCATCAAGTCGGCGCCGCTCTCGGCGGCGCTCGAGGCGGCGGGAATCGAGGAGGTGCTACTCCACACCGGGCAGCACTACGACCGCGAGCTCTCACAGCTCTTCTTCGAGGAGCTCGGGCTGGGCGAGCCGACCTATCGATTGGAAGCCGGTTCGCTGCCGCATGACGAGATGATCGAGCGGATGCGACCAGGGATCCTGGCGGCGATCGAAGCCGAAAAGCCCGATTGGGTACTTGTTTTCGGCGATACGAACTCGACCCTGGCCGGAGCACGCGTGGGGCACGAGGCCGGCATTTCGGTAGCGCATGTCGAAGCCGGCTTGCGCTCTGGCGATTGGGCGATGCCCGAGGAGCGAAATCGGGTGGAGGTCGATCGGCTGGCGCGACTTCTTTTCTGCCCCGAGGAGCGCTCGGTGCAGACGCTCGCAGGAGAAGGCGTCGAGGGCGAAGCGCTGCTGGTAGGCGACGTGATGGCCGACGCAGCCAGACTATTTGCTCCGCTTGCACGCGAGCGCTCTGACGTGCTGGGGCGCTTCTCGTTGGAGCCCGGTACCTATGTGCTCGCCACCGTTCACCGGGAAGCGAATGTGGCGCAGCCCCGCCTTGGCCGCATTATCGAGGGGCTGAACACGCTCTCCGAACGGATTCTCTTCCCGATTCATCCGCGTACACGAGCCGCGCTCGCGCGCGAGAAACTAGTGCTGGGCCTACACATCGAGCTAACCGTGCCGCTCGGCTACCTCGACTTGACTGCGCTGGCCTCGCAGGCGCGAGTGATTGCCACCGACTCGGGCGGGCTACAGAAGGAGGCTTACTGGTACGGAGTGCCCTGCGTGACCATGCGCCCTTCCACGGAGTGGATGGACACGGTCGAATTGGGCGCGAACGTGCTCGTCGACGACGATCCGGAGCAGATCGCGCGCGCCATCTCCGAGGCGCGCATGCCGGCGGGCGTGCCCGTGCTGTACGGCGACGGGCACGCCTCCGAGAAGATCGCCACTGCGCTGAGGGCCAGGACATAGTCCGTATCGACTGTCTGAAGCGTCTACGTGTCGGTAGGGTATTGCGCGCGGATGTCCAGAAAGGTCGCAATTGTCGGCGCCGGTTATGTCGGCGTCCCGCTGGCTCGAGTCTTTGCCGAAGCCGGTAATGACGTACTGCTCGTGGATATCAGTCCCGAGCGCGTCGCCCGTATCAACAAGGGCGACAGCTACATCGAAGACGTTCCCTCGCCGGTTCTGGCCGGGCTGGTCGAGTCCGGGCGCCTGAAAGCGACCACCAGCTACGACGAGTTGAAGGACTACGAGGCGATCCTGGTCGCCCTGCCGACACCGCTCTCGAAGCAGCGCGAGCCCGACCTGACGATCGTGATGTCGGCCATGGAGCAGATCTCCACCCGCCTGCAGCCCGGTCAGATGGTGGTGCTGGAGTCGACCACCTATCCGGGCACCACGCGCGATCGTCTCCGTCCGGTTCTGGAGGAAGGAAGCGGGCTCAAGGTCGGCAAGGACTTCTTCCTCGCCTTCTCGCCCGAGCGCGTCGACCCCGGTCGCGAGGACTTCACCACCAAGACGACGCCTAAGGTCGTCGGCGGGCTGGACGAAGCCTCGACCAAGAAGGTCGCCGAGCTCTATCGCACGGCGATCGACAACGTGATCGAAGTCTCCTCGCCCGAGTCGGCCGAGATGACCAAGCTGCTGGAGAACATCTTCCGCTCGGTCAACATCGCGCTGGTGAACGAGCTGGCCCAGCTCTGCGACCGCATGGGACTGGATATCTGGGAGATCATCGACGCCGCGGCGAGCAAGCCGTTCGGATTCATGAAGTTCGTGCCCGGGCCCGGCCTTGGCGGCCATTGCATCCCGATCGATCCCTTCTATCTCACGTGGAAGGCACGCGAGCACAACTTCTCGACCGAATTCATCGAGCTGGCCGGCAAGATCAACGAGAGCATGCCGTACTTCTGCCGCGGCAAGATCACTCGGGCGCTCAACTCGCAGTCCAAGCCGATTCGCGGCTCGAAGATCCTCGTGCTTGGGGTGGCCTACAAGAAGGACATCTCCGACATGCGCGAGTCGCCGGCGCTGAAGGTGATCAAGCTGCTGCTCCAGCAGGGTGCGCTCGTCTCCTACCACGACCCGTACGTAGCCGAGCTGCCCGAATTCGAGCTGAAGTCGGTCGAGCTCGTGCCCGAGGACTACGACTGTGTCACGGTCATAACCGATCACTCCGAGATCGACTACGACGTCGTCGTCAAGCGGGCCCAGCTGGTCGTCGATTTCCGCAATGCGACCAAGGGCCAGGCGCCACGCGAAGGAAAGGTTTGGAAGCTCTAATGGCTGAGCGGAAAACAGTCGGCGTAGCCGGGCTTGGTTACTGGGGCCCGAATCTGGCCCGCAACTTCGATCTCCTCGCCGACCTGCGTTGGATCTGCGACGCCTCGCCCGAGCTGCTCGAGAAACAGGCCAAGCGCTATCCCAATGCTCGCGCGACCACCCGTTTCGAGGACCTGCTCGAGGATTCGGAGCTTGACGCCGTCGTGATCGCCACGCCCGTGCCGACGCATGCGCCGCTGGCCAAGCAGGCGCTCCAGGCCGGCAAGAACGTCTTCGTCGAGAAGCCGATGGCGATGAACGCCGCCGACGCCGAAGAGATGGTGGCGCTGGCCGAGGAGAAGGGGCTGGTGCTGATGCCCGGCCATCTGCTGCTCTACCACCCCGGCGTGCTGATGCTCAAGAAGATCGTCGATTCCGGCGAGCTGGGCGACGTCCTCTATCTGTATGGAAACCGCCAGAACCTGGGCAAGATCCGCCGCGACGAGAACGCGCTTTGGTCGCTCGGCGTGCACGACCTCTCGGTGATCCTGTACCTGGTCGGCGAGGAGCCGAGCGAGGCCTACGCGCACGGTCAGTCCTTCCTCACCAAGGGCGTTCAGGACGTCGTCTTCTGCTACCTGCGCTTCCCCTCCGGGAAGGTGGCGCACATGCAGCTCTCCTGGCTCGATCCGCAGAAGATGCGCAAGATGACCGTTGTCGGGCGCGAGAAGATGGTCGTCTTCGACGACATGGAGATGGATCACAAGATCACCATCTACGACAAGGCGCCCGAGCAGCCCACCGACACCTACGGCGAGTGGCAGACGCGCACCGGCGACAAGTACTCGCCGAAGGTTCCCAACGACGAGCCGCTGCGCCTGGAGTGCCAGACCTTCCTCGACCTCCTGGACGGCAAGGGCGACGCTCGCGCCGTGGCTCACAGCGGCCTGACCGTCTCGCGCACGCTCGATCAGCTTCAGCAAGCGCTCGTCGCCGAAAGCAAGTAATGGCCGCCGAGAACTGCGAGATCGCCGCCAGCGCCATCGTCTATCCGGGCACCGTGCTCGGCGACGGCTGCAAGATCCTCGACAACGCCGTGGTCGGCAAGCAACCCTCGCTGGGCAAGAAATCGATCGCCAAGAAGGAGCCGCTTCCGCCGGCGGTGATCGGCGCCGGAGCGACCATCTCCACCGGGGCGATCGTCTTCGCGGGCGCCACGATCGGCCCGGACGCCATCGTCGGCGACCAGGCCTGCATCCGCGAGCGCGTCACCCTGGGCACGAACACGGTGGTCGGCCGCGGCTCGCTGGTCGAGAACGACACCACGATCGGCGACCGCACCCGCGTCCAGGCGGGCGCCTACATCACCGCCTACGTGACCATCGAGGAAGACGTCTTCATCGCACCCTGCGTGCACACGACCAACGACAACTTCATGGGCCGCACCGAGAAGCGCCTCAAGCTGATGAAGGGCCCGACCATTCGTCGCCGCGCCCGCGTTGGCGGCGGCTCGGTGCTCTGCCCGGGCGTCGAGATTGGCGAGGAGGCCTTCGTGGGCGCCGGAGCGGTGGTCACGAAAGATGTTGCGCCGCGCACGGTTGTGGTCGGAAATCCCGCCCGGTATCTGCGTGACGTGCCCGAAGAAGAGCTATTCGAGAACCAGTAGCGAGCCCGGCTCGAGCTCAGCCCGGAATCTTCAACGGCCCGCGCTTGTGGTAGGCCTTCGCCCGCACGCGGAAGTAGCCGCCGTCATCGTCGGCCGAGTAGGAGCTTTGCGTGTTGCCGTTGATCGGCGCGGGATTGGTGATTCCGTCGCCGGAGGCGTCGCAGGCGCAGGTCGGGCCGTCGGCGCCGCGGCCGAAGAGGAAGGCGACGACACCGGCCTTGGCATAGGCGCGTAGATGAGACCGCCCGGATGAGCCCAGCAGCCATTGCACGCGGTTGTCCTGGTAGTGATTCCAGGTGTTCGACTCGGCGCGCATGATCGTGTTGCCGTAGGGAATTTGCCAGGCGACCATGCGCAGCTGTGTGAGCCGCACGAATGTCTTGGCGTAAAGGAGATGGCGGCGGAAGTCGGCGGGCTTGAACCAAGTGTTCGAGTTGCCCTGGACGACCTGGTAGAAGCCGGCATCGCGGTCGGAGAAGTCCTCGAAGGAGATATCGAACTTGGCCCCGAGTGACTGCTCGAACTTCGCCGAGCGCGTCGCGTAAGCGCGCACGACGGCGTTGGACGGTTTTTCGTAGACGATGTCGTGCAGCGTTCCCCAACCACTCATGTGGTAGGCGAGGATGACATTCGGCGCCAACTTGTCGCGCAACACGACGACGGCCTGGGCGAAGCCGGCCACCGTGTTCGGGAGCCCGGCCAGCTCGGTCAATCCGGTCGAAGCTACGGCGGCCGGCACCGTTGCGGCGTTGTCATTCTTCGAGGCCTGCTCGGCGTAGCCCCAGAAGTCCGGCTCGACGTGCAGCACGACGGGCTTGGTGGTGGCCTCGTGAGCTTTCTGGAAGAAGAGCTTCAGGTCGGCGTAGTAGGCGCGCATGACCGCGACGCTGTTGGCGTGCGCGAGGTCGACCTCTTTCTCGTCGCCGCCGGCCGGATTCGACTGCAGCATCATGTAGTAGGGGAAGACCGGGATCATCTTGCGGGCTATCGAGTCCTGGATGTAGCGGGTGGCGAACGAGCCGTTCTCGTTCCAGGTTGCCCAGCCCTTGCCCGTGTTCACCCCGCCTGCCAGGTACTGGTAGCGGAAGCCGAAGCGCGCCGTGTGCCGCATCTTCGCCGCGTCGCCGGGCTCGCTGGCCATGCCGATCTGAAGCGTGTGCGGCCACGCTTTCGGAAGTGGCGGCAGGGAAGCAGTAGTTCGCGCGCCCGCTCCCCCCGTCGCCCCCGCGAGAAGCAGGAGCGGAATCATCCAGAGACGCTTGATGCGCTAAGCCTAGTGCGGTGGAGGCCGTCGTGCGGTACCTAAGAGGGCGGAGGCGCCGGGGCCCCGGTAAGCACTTCGCTCAGCTCGCAGCAGCGACCTTGATCTCCACCGGCTCGCCGACAGCGTCCGTAGCGACCAGGCGGTAGACCGAGGTCGTGTCCGGTTTGAGCGTCACCTTGAAGAGGCCGGAAGAGTCGGGGCTGACGTTGCGTACTTTCTGCCAGGCACCGTCCGCTGTGCGCATCTCAAGCGCCGGCGACTGCGCGTTTCTAGCCCGCCCTTCGATTCGCAGCTTGCTTCCGGCGGCGACGGCCTGGCGCGGATACTGAAGCGCGAGCACAGTCGCCGTGAACCAGCTCGAGCGCAGCCCGAGCGCCAGCTTGACGCTGTCACCGGTGACCTGCCAGGTGTTCTCGCCGGAACCCGTGACCGTGGCCTCTGCCACACGTTTCGAGCCGTTCCTCTTAGTCGTCAGGTCGGAGATCGGCCCGCTGACGTGGAGGCTCTTGGCGAGCCGCTTGGCAGAGAACGTCACTGGCCCCCAACTGTGATAGGGCGAGGCGCCGTCGTAGGGGTCGTTAACGGAGATCAGATACGGCAGGGGCTTGGCCTTGGGCCAGGCATCTTTGATCGCGGACGTTCGGCCGCCCGAGGTCGAGAAGAAGAACGTTCGCGCCACTTCTCCGTTGTAGTAAACGACCTCGCCGACAGTGTCTTTGACAGCTGCGGTCGACTCGGGCCATTCGCCGGAGATACCCAGGTAGACCTGGCTGCGCGTATCGGCATAGACATCGAAGTCCGAGATCGATTGGAGTGAGGAGAGCGCATACGAGCGGGCGACTACGGCCTGCGCTTTTAGTGCCTCGGCCGGCCAGTCGTGGGGCGATTCAGCGGGCACGACGCCGTATAGGTACGGCTCCAGGCCAACGCTGTTGACGAGGCGTAGTTTGTCTCCGACGACGAAAATGCGGAACGCGCCGCGGTACTTGCGTCCCGCGTAGGCGAGCGGCGAAGTCCCGGCCTTTAGAAGGAGCGGTCCGGAGAGGGCAGTCGGGCCGTTACCGACGCCGAGGTCGACCTTGAGCGAGGGTGTCAGCTTGAGCGAGAGATCGGGCAGCTCGTATGAAGCTCCGCTGGAATCGGTGATCGAGAAGGGGGCGTCCGAAGAGATCGCGAGGCTCGAGGCCCTACCCGCCAACAGGACTCTGATCGTCTTCGAGGCTTCGGTCTCGAGATCGGTGCCGGGGTAGTAGTGGGCGATCATCTGGTCGTAGGTGTAACCGTGCAGGGCATAGCCGTAGGCGCCGTACTGGCTGAGCCCCACACCGTGCCCCCAACCGTGCCCCGAAAAAACAAGCGTCGCCGGCGACCAGGCCAGCGTCGACGAGGACTCGCGGGCGCGTTGGGAGCCGGCAACGGCGCTCAGCGGAACTAGCGCCAGGATTAGTCCGGCGGTGCAGATAACGAGAGCTAATTGAGCGCGATGAGTCATCGGATCGTGTTTCGAGGCTAGCGAAACTGCCTCGGGGCGGGCGTTCTAGGCGTGGCTAGAGGCACGAGGAGAGATCGCGTCGGGAACATCATGAGTATCTACAAGGCGACTTCGCCGCCGGGGCGTTGAGACCTACTCGGCGCCGGCGAGGCGCTCGGCGTATTGCCGTTCGTAGTAAGCGCGGTAGTGCTCGCCCGACTTGATCGACTGCCACCAGGCGCGGTTGGCCTGGTACCAGGAAACGGTCTGCTCGATGCCATCGGTGAAGGAGACGATCGGCGCCCAGCCGAGCTCCTGCTTTGCCTTCTCGCAGCTGAGCGAATAGCGGCGATCGTGGCCCGGCCTGTCGTCGACGTGCTGAAGCAGCTTCGGATCGGCGCCGGTGAGCTCGACGATTCGCTCGGCGATCGCGATGTTCTCGACCTCGTGACCGCCGCCGATGTTGTAGATCTCGCCCGCTCGACCACGGCGCAGCACCGCCTCGATTCCGGCGCAGTGATCCTCGACGTAGAGCCAATCGCGGATCTGCTTGCCGTCGCCGTAGAGCGGCAGCGGCTCGCCATCGAGCGCGTTGGTAGTGAAGAGCGGAATCAGCTTCTCGGGATACTGATTCGGCCCGTAGGTGTTGGAGCCGCGCGTGATGCAAGCCTGGACAGCGAAGGTGCGAACGTAGGCGGGGATGTGCAGATCGCCAGCTGCCTTGGCGACGCTATAAGGGCTGGAAGGGGAGAGCGGATCGCTTTCGCGCGACGAGCCTCCCGCCTCGAGATCACCGTAGACCTCGTCTGTAGAGACCTGGACGTAGCGTACTCCGGTTTTGCGCACCAGCTCGAGCAGCGTCTGCGTACCGACGAACTCGGTGCGCCCGAAGTCGGTGGCGCCGAGGATCGAGCGATCGACGTGGGTCTCGGCGGCGAAGTTGACGATTGCCTCACAGCTCTTCGCGGCCTGCTCTATCGCCCGCGGGTCGCAGATGTCACCGACAACGAGCTCGATCCCACTTCCCTCGAGGTTGGCGCGATTACCGGAGTAGGTGAGCTTGTCGAGCACCACGACGTCTTCGCCGGCCCGCCGGAGGCGCTTGGCGAAGTGGGAGCCGATGAAACCGGCACCGCCTGTAACGAGTACGCGCATTCCGGGGAAGCCTAATCACCTTATGCGCGTAACGCGGCAGCCGATCTCTGAGATATGAGCCAAAGGCTGTTTCGGATCACTCTTGTGACGCTGTACGTAGTTACAGCGCTCTCCCTTTGCGCGACCGGGTACGGGCTCTCCAGTCCGAACAGTACGACCCAGTTATTGCAGACGATCGTCGCGCTCGTCAGCGCGAGCTGCGCGCTGGGCGGAGCCGAGTACCTCCGCCGCCGTTCGCCGCGAAAGTTGTCCGTGGCCGAGGATATGACCGGTCTATCCGGTCGCGGCCAGCTCCTCGAGGATCTGAATCAAGCCCTTAAGAGCGCCACATTCGAACGCCCCGAATTGCTCGTCTTGCTCGATCTAGTCGGTTTCAAGGAGTACAACGACACCTTCGGTTATCCAGCCGGCGACGCTTTGCTCAAGCGCCTGGCGGGCAAGCTCGCGCGGGTTGTGGCTACGCGCGGAAGCGCCTATCGCCTCGACGGTGATGAGTTCGCGGCACTTCTCTCGGTCGAGGACGATGCCGGTCAGCTCGCCGACATCGTCGCCTCCGCGCTGGTCGAGGAAGGCGACGGATTCGCGGTTGCGCCCTGCTACGGGACGGCGCTGCTGCCGCAGGAGGGAAGCACGGCCTCGGATGCGCTACGGGTAGCCAACGAGCGGATGTACGCGCTCAAGTATTCGCTCCGACCGTCGGTCGGGGCGCTTCAGTCGAACGAGGTGCTGATGGAAGCGCTGGCCAAGCGCGGGCCCGAATGCGGCGACCACCTGCACGGGCTGGCCGAGCTCGTCGAGGCAGTCGCATTCAAGCTGGGCGTAGACATCGAGGAGCTCGAGCAGATGAAGATGGCGGCCGAGCTGCACGACGTCGGCAAGACGGCGCTGCCGACCACGATTTTGCAGAAGCGCTTCCCGCTTGATGCAGACGAGCGCAAGTTCATCGAGCGCCATTCAATGATCGGGGAACGAATCTTGCACGCCGCCCCGGCTCTGCACAAGGTCGCGCGGATAATCCGTTGGACGCACGAGCGCTACGACGGAAGCGGCTATCCCGATCACCTGAGTGGCCCCGACATTCCGCTCGGTTCCCGCATCATCGCTGTCTGCGACGCCTTCGACGCGATGATCTCGGCGCGTCCCTATCGCAAGGCGATGAGCGTCGAGGAGGCCAAGGCCGAGCTGCGGCAGAGCACCGGAAGCCAGTTCGACCCGTTCGTCGTGGAAGCGTTCTGCGCGGTGATGACAGAGCGCGAGCGCTTCTTCCTGGCCGCCTGAGGCAGGCCTTTCTCGGTTTCCAAGCGCGGCGAGTCGGGGGATATCGACGTGCGGACCGCTAAAGTGCGGAACCGTCGGCGGTGCCCGGCTGTTATCCATCGGTAAAGTCAGGTTTTATAAGAAATGCCACTACTAGAGATAAAAGATCTTCACATCGCGCTGACTGACGGAAGCGAGATCGTCAAGGGCATCGACCTCACGGTCGAGAGCGGCGAGGTGCACGCGATCATGGGCCCGAACGGATCTGGCAAGTCCACGCTCGCGCACGCGCTGATGGGTCATCCGGCCTACACGATCACCTCCGGCGACGTGCTCCTGGACGGCAAGAGCCTGCTTGCGCTGAGACCTGACGAGCGCGCCCAGCAAGGATTGTTCCTGGCTTTTCAGTATCCGCACGCGATTCCCGGTGTGACCGTGACGAGCTTCCTGCGCTCGGCGATGAATGCGCTCCGCAAGGCGCGCGCCGCCGGCGAAGACGATCCGATCCCGATTTCCGAATTCCGCAAGCAGCTGGCGGCGGCTACAGAACGGTTGAAGGTTCCACGCGAGCTGCTTGGCCGCTATCTGAACGACGGCTTCTCCGGGGGAGAGAAAAAGCGGATCGAGATACTCCAGCTGGCGCTTCTCCACCCCCGTCTCGCGGTTCTCGACGAGACCGACTCCGGTCTCGATATCGACGCCCTGAAGACGATCGCCGGCGGCGTCAGCGAACTGGTAGGTCCCGATATGGGCGCCCTGGTCATCACTCACTACCAGCGCATCCTCAACTACATCCGCCCGGATTTCGTGCACGTCTTCGCGGGCGGTCGCTTCGTCGCCGAGGGCGGCCCCGAGCTGGCCGAGCAGCTGGAATCGGAAGGCTACGACGCGTACCTCCCCGAGGCGACGAGCGGAGCGAGCTAGTGACCGAGCGCGAGTCAGACGTCTCGCAGATCGGGCACGACTACAAGTACGGCTTTCACACCACTGACGAGCCCACATTCAGCACCGGCCGCGGGCTCACGCGCGAAGTAGTAGAGACGATCTCGGCTCATAAGAACGAGCCGGCCTGGATGCTCGAGCGCCGGCTGGAGGCCTACGAGCACTTCCTCACGCGCCCCATACCGACCTGGGGCGGTGACCTTTCGCAGATCGACTTCGACTCGATCTTCTACTACATCAAGCCGACCGAGGATCAGGTTTCCTCGTGGGACGACTTGCCGCCCGATATCAAGCAGACCTGGGACCGGCTCGGGATTCCGGAGGCCGAGAAGAAGTACCTGGCCGGAGTGGGCGCTCAGTACGAGTCGGAGGTCGTCTACCACAAGCTGCAGGAGGAACTGGTGCGGCAAGGCGTCGTCTTCCTCGATATGGACAGCGGTCTACGCAAGCACGAGGAGATCGTGCGCGAGCACTTCGGCAAGATCGTCCCCTTTCGCGATAACAAGTTCTCGGCGCTGAATACCGCGGTCTGGTCGGGCGGCTCTTTCATCTACGTGCCGCCGGGGGTCAAGGTCGAGATGCCGCTGCAGGCCTACTTCCGCATCAACAAGGAGAACATGGGCCAGTTCGAGCGCACCTTGATCGTCGTTGACGAGGGAGCGTTCGTGCACTACGTGGAGGGTTGTACGGCGCCGATCTACTCCAGCGACTCGCTGCACGCTGCGGTGGTCGAGATCATCGTCAAGCCGGGCGGGCGCTGCCGCTACACGACGATCCAGAACTGGTCGACCAACGTCTACAACCTCGTAACCAAGCGCGCCATGGCGCAGGAGAACGCGACCGTCGAGTGGGTGGACGGCAACCTCGGCTCGAAGCTGACTATGAAGTACCCGGCCATCTGGCTAACGGGCGAGGGTGCGCACGGCGAAGTCCTATCGATCGCCTTCGCCGGAGCGGGCCAGCACCAGGACACCGGCGCCAAGGCGGTGCATCTGGCGCCGAATACGACCTCGATGATCACCTCGAAGTCGATCTCACGCGGTGGCGGGCGGGCCGGATACCGCGGGCTGGTGAACGTGGCGAGCGGCGCGCGCGGAGCGAAGTCCAAGGTCGTCTGCGACGCGCTGATCCTCGACGACGAGTCGCGCTCCGACACCTACCCGACCATCCGCGTACACGAAGCGGACGCCGAGGTCACCCACGAGGCGACCGTCTCGAAGATCGGTGAGGAGCAGCTCTTCTACCTGATGAGCCGCGGCCTATCGGAGTCGGAGGCCTCTTCGATGATCGTCTCGGGCTTCGTGGAGCCGATCACCAAGGAGCTGCCGCTCGAGTACGCGGTCGAGATGAACCGTCTGATCCAACTACAGATGGAAGGGAGTGTCGGCTGATGAAGGTCGAGCGAGTCGATTTCATCTCTGTTCCAATTCGCAATATTGAGCAGGCGAAGCGCTTCTACGGTGAGATTCTCGGGCTCGAGCTGGAGCGTGACACGCCCGGCGGGGCCGAGTTCAAAGCCGGCCAGGTGACTCTGGGGCTCTGGGATCCCACCGTGATCGGGAGGGAGTTCCGCCCGACACCGAACGAGATTGCACTGCGGGTTGGCGACGTGGCGGCCGCACGTGTGGAGCTGGAAGCGAAGGGCGTGGAGTTTCCCTTCGACACGATCGATACCGGGGTCTGCCATATGGCTCCCTTTTCCGATCCGGACGGAAACGCGCTCATGCTGCATCGGAGATACGCGCCCGTATGAACCGAGCGGGCGCCCTCAAGCGCTACCGGGAGCTGCCGTTACCGACGACCTCCGAGGAGGGTTGGCGCTTCAGCGATCTCGCCGGCTTCGACCCCGACGCCTACGAGCTAGCCAAGGCGGCCCGTCCGGCCGAGATCGCACCGCTGGTTGGGCTGGAGCTTGCCGGAAGCGCCCGCATCGACGAGAGCGGCGTCGAGATTCTCGGGGCGCCCGAGGGAGTCGTGTTCGCGCCGCTCGATGAAAAGGACAAGCGCATAGGCGTACTGATCGAGGCGAACGACAAGATCGCCCTCGCCAACGCCGCTTTCTGGAAGCATGGTCTACTGATCGAGGTACCGGACGGAGTAGAGCTCGAGAAGCCGCTCCACGTGCGCATCGAAAGCACGGTCGAGAAAGCGGCTCTTCCGACGCGCTTGCTCGTCGTCGCGGGCGCGAACAGTCGCCTCACGCTGATCGAAGAGCACGTTTCGGCTTCTGAAGATCTCGACGCCTTCACCAACTGCGTGGTCGAAGTCCACGTTGGCGCCGGCGCCAAGCTGGAGCTCGTCTCGGCTCAGCGGCTCTCGCGCCAGACCTGGCACTTCGCCCATCAGCGCGCCCGGCTGGGGCGCGACTCGCGGCTCGACTGGGTCTGCGTCGGGCTCGGCTCGCGTAAGGGCAAGACATGGCTCTTCAACGATCTCGCCGAAGCGGGCGCGACATCGAAGGTCACGGGCGTCTACTTCGCCGACGGCTCCCGTCACCTTGATTACGACACCTACCAGGAGCACGCTGCGCCGCGCACGACCTCCGACTTCCTCTTCCGCGGAGCGATACGCGACGAGGCGACTACCGTCTGGCGCGGCATGATCCGCGTCGAGCCGGAAGCCCAGGGCACCGACGCTTACCAGGAGAACCGCAACCTCCTACTCTCGCGCCAGGCGCACGCCAACTCCGTGCCCGGGCTCGAGATCCTGGCCGACGAAGTGCGCTGCAGCCACGGTGCCACGGTCGGGCAGGTCGATCGCGAGCAACTCTTCTACCTGATGAGCCGCGGTCTGAGCGAGAGTGAAGCCGAGCGGCTGATCGTGCGCGGCTTCTTCGCCGAGGCGCTCGACCGGATCGAGCGCGAGCCGATTCGCGAGGCGCTGGCGAAGGCGCTCGAGGCGCGGATTCCGTAGCCGCTCTCCTTGCCGGGCTTGGTTGCGCGGTGGTCCAATCGACGCACGCTGCTGACCTGTTACGAAGATAAGCGGGCGTTATTTGACTTACAACGAAGCGCTATTGATACTCTGCTCAGCAACCGCGCGTAGAGAGGCGATCGATGGCACCCACCACTCCAGAAATCCCGCCCGTCACTGGCGGCGTCCAGCTCTTCCGAAGCTGTTTGGTCACGACCGAGTATCCGGGCGTCGAGTCGGCGTCGAAATGGCTGTTCGACCGCTTCGACGTGGAGTACATCGTCAACCCCGACCAGACCTGCTGCACCGGTCTCGGCTACTACTCCGACCTGCTTCCTTTCCCGACCACGCTCGGCGTCGCGGCGCGTAACTCCTGCGTCGCGGTCGAGGCCGGGCACCCGATTCAGAGCTACCTCTGCTCGACCTGCTACGCGATCAACAAGAAGTCGCGCAACGTGCTCGAGGTGCCGGAGTTTCGCAAGCAGACGAACAAGGCGCTGGCCAAGATCGGGCGCGAGTACAACGACGCTGTATCCGGCCAGATCAAGCACATGCACACGCTCGAGATCCTCTGGAGCCGCCATCACTCCATTCCCGGGCTGGTCAAGCGCCGTCTGGACGGGATCAAGGTTGCCACCCATCCCGCTTGCCACTACTGCAAGGTCTTCCCGGACGAGGTGGTGGGCGACGCCGAGAACTTCATGATCCCCGAGGATCTGCTGGAGCCCACCGGTGTGATCAAGACCGGCAGCTATAACGAGAAGACAACGCACTGCGGCGCCGGCTTCCGCCAGCGTTTCGTCAACCCTTCCATCTCGATCGCCATCACGCGCCAGAAGCTGCGGCGGCTGGCGGAGGAGAAGATCGACGTCTGCGTGCACATGTGCCCGAACTGCGCCCTTCAGTTCGACCGCCATCACTCGATCATCGAGCAGACCGCCGGCGAGGAGTATCCGTTCGTGCATCTGCACACGCAGCAGCTTGTGGCCCTAGCGCTTGGCGCCGACCCCGATACGGTCTGCGGCGTCAAGGCCCACTCCCAGGACGTGGAGCCGATTCTGGAACGGATCGGCGCTCGCGAAAGAGCGGTGGTCTGATGCGCTGCGGCGTCTTCCTCTGCGAATGCGGAGGCAACATCTCAGGCGTTCTCGACCTCGACTCGCTAGCCGATGCGACCAAGGGGCAAGACGGCGTTGTCTCGATCTCGCGCAACCAGTTCATGTGCGGCACCGAAGGGCGGCGCCTGATCGAGCAAGCCGTCGAGGAGCGCGGGCTCGATCGGATCGTCATCGGCGCCTGCTCGCGCCGCTTCCAGGGCCCGACCTTCGAGCGCATCGCCAGCGAGCTCAGGCTGGGTGAGAACGCGGTCGCCTTCGCCAACCTGCGCGAAGGCTGCTCCTTCATCCACCGCGATGAGCCGGTCAAGGCTCAGCGCAAGGCCGAGAAGATCGTCTCGGCGGCGGTTGCCCGAGCGGGCTTCCAGTCGGATCTACCGCGCGGCCGCACCTTCCTGCATCGTTCGGCCTTGATCGTGGGCGGCGGCATCGCCGGCATCGCCGCAGCCGAGGAGCTGGCCGGCGCCGGCATCGATGTGCACCTGGTCGAGCGCGAGCAATCGCTCGGCGGCTACATGTCCCGGCTATCCAAGACCTTCCCGACCGAGGACTGCGCCATGTGCTCACTGGCGCCACAGCTCACCGGCGTCGCCCTCGAGCCGCGCGTTCACATTCGCACGCTCACCGACGTGACCGAGATCTCGGGCCCGCCCGGTGAGTTCAGGGTCAAGCTGCGCCAGCGGCCGCGCTTCGTCAGCGAGGCCTGCGTTGGTTGCGATGACTGCACTCCGGTCTGCCCGGTCTCGGTCTCGAGCGAGTACGAGCTCGGTGTTGCCAAGCGCAAGGCCATTTCGCGTCCCTTCGCGAATGCGGTGCCTTCGCTGTACGCGATCGACAAGCGCGGCTCATCGCCCTGCAAGTCGGCTTGTCCGGCCGGGACATCGGCACAGGGCTACGTGGCGCTCGTCGCCGAGGGACGTTTCGAAGAGGCCTACCGCGTCGCCTCGGAGCCCAATCCTTTCTCTTCGGTCTGCGGCCGCATCTGCACGCATCCCTGCGAAAGCGCCTGTGCCCGCGGCGATGTTGACGAGCCGGTTGCGATCGCCGCGCTGAAGCGCTTCGTCGCCGACCGCGTCGGCCCCGAGACGGCCGTTGAGAAGGCGCCGGTCACTCACTCCGAGAAGGTGGCCATCGTCGGCGCCGGGCCGGCCGGCCTCACCTGCGCCCGCGACCTGGCCAAGCTCGGTTACCAGACCACCGTCTTCGAGGCGTTGCCGGTCGCCGGCGGCATGCTCAAGACGGGAATTCCCGATTACCGCCTGCCCAAGGACGTGCTCGGGCGCGAGATCGACCAGATCACGGCGCTCGGCGTGGAGCTAAAGACCGGTCAGCGGGCGGGCAAGGACTTCACCGTCGACGGACTGCTCGCGGACGGCTACGGTGCCGCCTTCCTGGCCGTCGGTTTGCAGAAATCGAGTGAGGTGGAGATTGCGGGCGCGGAGCTGGAGGGAACGCTGCGTGCGGTCGAGTTCTTGCGCGAGCTGAATCTGGGCCAGAAGGTCTCGGTTGGCGATCGCGTGGTCGTGATCGGCGGCGGCGACGTGGCGCTGGATGCCGCTCGCAGCGCCGTTCGGCTGCAGAAGGGCTCGGGCCGCGAGCCCGAAGTGACACTCGCCTACCGCAGGACGCGCGCGGAGATGCCGGCGCTGGCCGAGGACGTCGAGCAGGCGCTCGAGGAGGGCCTGAAGGTCGAGTTCCTGGTCGCGCCGCTGGAGATCGTGGGCAAGAAGGGACGCGTCTCGGCGCTAAAGTTGCAGCGCTGCGAGCTGGGCGAGCCCGATTCTTCTGGCCGCCGCCGCCCCGTTCCGATCGAGGGCGATTTCGGCGAGCTGGAGGCCGACAACGTCGTTCTGGCGATCGGCCAGGACATCGTCGCCGACTTCCTCGAGGGCTGTGAGGGCGTGGAGGTCGAGAAGAGCCAGATCCAGGTCGACCGTGACACGCTGATGACAAAGAAAGCGGGCGTGTTCGCCGGTGGTGACGCGGCCGCAACCGGCGGCTGGACGGCGATCGAAGCGATCGCGGCCGGAAGCCGGGCTGCCCGCTCGATTCACAATTTCCTGCGCGGCGAGGCGCTACTCGAGGTCTGGCCGGCGAAGGACGTCGAAGCCCGCCCGAGCGCCGAGGAGTTGGGCGCACAAGAGGTTGGGCAGCGGGTTGCCATTCCGCTTCGCGACGGCTCCGAGCGCGGCAGATCCTGGGAAGAGGTCGTGGGCGCCTACAGCGAGGAGCAGGCAATCGCCGAGGCGAAGCGCTGCCTCAACTGCGCCGTCTGCTCGGAGTGCGAATCCTGCGTGCGGGCCTGTCCGGCCAACGCGATCGAGCTCAACCAGCGCGAGACGGTTGAAGAGCTGGCCGTTGGGGCGATCATCGTCGCCACCGGGCACAAGGAGTTCGACGCGCGGCGCAAGCGACCACTCGGCTTCGGGCGCTTCGACAACGTGGTGACCCAGAGCCAGCTGGCCCGTCTGCTCGCGCCCTCGGGCCCGACCGCCGGTGAGCTGAAGCGTCCCTCCGACGGTGCCCTCCCGAAGAAGATCTTCATGCTCCAGTGCGTCGGCTCGCGCGACTGCACGTCATCGGGCAACGAGCACTGCTCGGCCATCTGCTGCCTGTTCTCGACGCTGCACGCCTCGCTGATCAAGCAGCACTATCCCGACGCCGACGTGACCATCGGCTACACCGATTTGCGCGCGCCCGGCAAGGCCCACGAGGAGTACTACCGGCTAGTTCAGGAGCGCGGAGTGCGCTACGTCCGCAGCCGCGCGGGCGAGATCCTCCAGGAGGCCGACAAGAGCCTGCTCGTTCGCTTCGAAGACACAGTCACCGGACGCAAGAACGAAGAGCATTTCGACCTGGTCGTGCTTGCGGCCGGTCTCGAGGCTTCAGACGGGACGACCGACATTGCCCATGTCGCGGGGTTGCAGCAGGGCACGGCCGGCTTCATCAAGGAGTACCACCCCAAGCTGCGCCCGGTCGATACCCAGCGCCCCGGCATCTTCGTTGCCGGTACGGCGCAGGGGCCGAAGTCGATTCCCGACACGATCGCCCAGGCCAAGGCCGCGGCGGCGCGCGTCGTCTCGATGCTCTCGGCCGGCTACGTCCTGACTCCGGCTCAGGTCGCCTCCTCCGATACTGAGCAGTGCATCGCCTGCGGTATCTGCGAGGAAGTGTGTCCGCAGGGCGCCGTCACGCTCACGAGCGGCGACTCGCCGCACGCCGTCGTCGATCCCAACTCCTGTCGCGGCTGTGGCATCTGCGCCGCCGAGTGCCCCTCGGGCGCGATGACGCTGGGCGGATTCTCCGACGAGGAGATCCTGGCCGAGGTGCTGGTATGACGGACGCCCTTATAGAAGAGCGGATAGAGATACCAGAGGCCGAAGACGCAGAGCGCAAGATCGTTGCCTTCTTCTGCCGCGAGTGTGCCTACGCCGCCGCCGATGCGACCGGTAACGCCCGCGTCTCGCTACCACCGACCATTCGCAGCGTGCTCGTGCCCTGCACCGGGCGGGTCAGCCCGCTTCACCTGCTCAAGGCGCTTGCCGACGGTGCCGACGGCGTCTACGTTGCCGGCTGCCTCGAGGGCCAGTGCCACTACCGTGTGGGCAACCTGCACGCCATCGACCGGATCGAGTTTGCGCAGGCGCTGTTGCAATCGGTGGGCGTCGAGCCCGAGCGCGTGCAGATGTTCACGATGAGCGCCGCCGACTCGCCCAAGTTCGTCGCCGCGGCCCGCAAGATGCATGAGACGATCTCCAACCTGCCTCCACTCGAGCGAACGTGTAAGTGACCGCCGCCGTGAACACGCTCAGCTCGTCCGGCTGCAAACCTTCGCATGCCGCCTGCCTCAGTCGCATCCGTATCTCCTTCGATACGAACGCTCCCTGCGTCCTAGGCCTGCTCGGTTTTCACTCGGCCGAGCAAGACCGTGCCCACGACGGAGGTCACCAGTAGTGCCACTGACTGCCAGAGGCGAAGCGATCTTCGACCGGCTCCCGAGCTCGGCGCCGCGCGAGAGCACGGGCTCGATCGGCTGCGAGATAGTCCGCCACGAGGAGCTCTGCATCGGCTGCGCCCGCTGTGCATCCGCCTGCCCGACCGGCGCGACCACAACAGGCGGCCTGTTCGACCCGATGCAGCTCTATGCTGCACCGCCGGAGAGCCGTCGCGGTGCGCTTGGCGAGGCCTTGCGCATGATCGCGCGCCATCAACCGTCGGGTCCGATCGAGGTGCCCGAGCGCGTCAGTGCCTTCCGCTCGATTGTCTACGACGCCGAGAAGTGTATCGGCTGCGGCGCCTGCGCCCGTATCTGCCCGACCGGGGCCGTCGAGGCCCTACCGGTATCGGCCGCGGAGATCGCGGCGGATGCCCGCGCCCGTCGCGGGGAGGCCGCATGAGCGAATCGAACGGCAACGGGGCGGGGCCGCGCGTTCTTCTTTGCGAGTGCGCCGGGACGATGGCCGAGAACATCGATTTCGAGCGCCTCGAAGCGGCTATCGGGGACGGCGCCGAGGTTGAGCGGGCGCCCGTCTGGTGCAACCGCGAAGGCCAGGCGCGCTTGCTCGAGCTAATGGAGACAGACGGCGATCGCCCGCTCGTCTTTGCCGGCTGCTCGCAAGACTTCGCCAACCGTCGCTTCCACCGCCTTATCCAGCGCGGTCTGCACCTAGAGGTGGCCGATATTCGAGAAGGCGCCTCGTGGGTTCACGACGGTGACGTGGAAGCGGTGACCGACAAGGCCAGGCGCATCGTCGAGGCGGCGATCGAGTTCCCGGGGGCGAACGACGACAAGCTGGTACTCGAGCACAGGGTCGACTCGGTGCTCGTGATCGGCGGCGGCGTCTCCGGCACCCAGGCAGCCGCCGAGCTGGCGCAGATGGGACACCGGGTCGAGCTGGTCGAGCGCCGGCCCTTCCTGGGGGGTCGGGCCGCCCGTATTGGCACCGTCTTTCCCACCAACGACTGCGGCCAGTGCCTGCCAACGACCGATGCCCAAGCGGGCGTGCGCAAGTGCTTTCACCGCAACGTTGCCATCGACAATCCGAATCTGAACATCTGGCGTCGAACCAGCGTCGAGTCGGTAAGCGGCCGGCCCGGCGACTTCGAAGTCTCGCTGCGCCAACTCCCAAACATCGTTACCCAGGACTGCGTCAACTGCGGCGCCTGCGAAGAGGTTTGCGAAGTCGAAAGCGCCGAGTCGGGCGGCAAGGCGATCTTCAGCGAGTTCTACGACGGCCGCGTGCAGCGCACGGTCGACCTCGAGGCCTGCACCTTCTGCGGCGCCTGCGCCGAGGCTTGCCCGATGGACGCGATCGATTTCAGCCAGTCGCCGGAGCTGGTGACGGTAAACACGGGCGCTGTTCTGACTGCGGTCGGCTGCGAGCCGGCGCCTGCCCACCTTGTCGAGCATCTCGGTTACGGGCACCCGGGCGTCGTCACCCAGGCCGACCTTACCGAGGTGATGGACGAGTGGGAGGAAGCCTCCTGGCTGGGGCGTCAGCCGGCCAAGGAGGTCGTGATGATCCAGTGCGCCGGCTCACGTGACCGGCGTCGCCTGCCCTACTGCTCGCGTATCTGCTGCATGATCGCGCTCAAGCACGCGATTCGCATGCGCACGCTTTTCCCCGAGATGAAGGTGACGATCTGCTACCTGGAGATGCGTACCGCCGGAGTGGGCTACGAGAACTGGTTCCTGGCCGCCCGCCGCGCCGGAGTCGAGTTCTTGCGTGGAACGCCCCCGCAGGTGCAGTTCGACGGCGAGGGCAAGCCGGTGATCGAGGTCGAGGACGTGACGGCTGACGAGAAGAAGATCCTGCGGCCAGACCTGGTTGTGCTCTCGACCGGGATGGTGCCGGTATCCGACACAGCTCATATCGCCGAGGTGCTCGGCGTCGATCTCGACGAAGACGGTTTCATCGACATTCTCGACCGCAAGAACCGGGCCACTGAGACGAGCGCCGAGGGCGTCTTCGTCTGCGGCTCGGCGGCTGGGCCCAAGGCGATCGTGGAGTGCAACACCGAGGCCTCTGCGGTGGCCAGCGAGATCCACAACTTCCTTTCCTCGGCCGGGCGCAAGTCGGTGCCGGCCTCGGTCGTGGACGCCGCCAAGTGCGTCGGTTGCGACACCTGCCAGTCCTCCTGCCCTTTCGGCGCGATCAGCTTGATCGAGCGCCGCGCCGGCGCAGCCCGACCGGCCGAAGTGCGCGATGACGGTAAGTTGGCCGTGATCGACGACGAGGCCTGCCGTGGCTGCGGAATCTGCGCCGCCAAGTGCCCGGAACTGGCGATCACGCACAATCTCAGTGACGAAGCGCTGTTCGGGCGTATGCGCACGATGACCGCCGGTGTTGAGCGGCCGGTGGTCGGCTTTTACTGCAAGGAGTGCGCCGGCGCGGCGATATCGCTGAGCGGGCTGCGTCACGATCACTATCCCGACAACGTGCGCCTGATCGAGCTGCCCTGCCTGGGCCGGATCAGCGCCCTGCACATCGTCGAAGCGGCACGGCTCGGCGCCGCCGGCGTGTTCCTCGCCGGTTGCGCAGAGGATCGCTGCCAGTACCGCACGGGCGACCTCTCGGCCGAGGAGCAGATCGAGCTAGCGCGCGAGCTGCTGGAGGAGGCCGGGACGCCGATTCCGCTCGAGCTGTGGCATCTCTGCGCAGTCGACAGGCACACGGTTGGGCGGCGCATCCGTCTCTTCTGCGCCCGCGCCGACGGAAACGAAGACGCTTACAACGCCGGCCTCGAGCTGGAGCGAGTAGGAAGCGTTCCCTGCGAGGGAGGTAAGGGCTGTGTCCACGCAGGTGCCTGAGCAAGCGCGCGCGGCCGTCCGCGAGCTGGCCGTCGATTGCCGCCAGTGCCTGCAGTGTGGTCAGTGCCGCGGCGCCTGTCCGAACGGCTTCGAGCTCGATCTCGGACCGCGGCGGGTAGTGCGCATGATCCTCTCGCAGGATGTCGAGAAGTTGCTGGCCTGCGAGGACGTCTGGCGCTGCAGTGAGTGCCAGGCCTGCACTGAAGCCTGCCCGATGGAAGTGGACGTGGCCCGAATGATGAGCGCGGTACGTGAATTGCAGATGGAGTTCGGCGGCGTTCGCTGCCCCGAGCGCAAGATGACCGAGATCGCAACCAAGCGCCTTTCGCGCAAGGGCAAGATCGACAACATGCTCTTCGGCACGGCGATGGTCTCGCGCGGCTTCATCCCCAGCGATCTCGTCGCCAGCGCAGAGATGGGCATCAAGATGTCCACCGGGAAGGTTCAGCGCACGCCGCGCCTCGACGTCGCCGGCAGCGAAGCGAAGCCCTTCTATGCCGGCTGCTCGCTGCAGCAGGACAAGGCAGCTTTCCGCGCCACCGCCAAGGTCGCGCGCGAGCTGGGCTTCCCGCTTGCCGAGCAGGAAGGCGCCGGCTGCTGCGGGCACGGTTCGCGCGGGCAGGTAGCGGCCAAGCTGGAGACCGACGGCTCCGTGTTCACCGTTTGTCCAGCCTGTGACTACAGCCTGCAGGAAGTCGAGATCGAGACCGTGCCCGTGTGGCAGGCGTTGGTCGAGCACGCGCGGCGCGAAGAACTCAAGCTCACAGCCGCCGCGCCTCGCTTCGTCCCCTACGTCGGCTGCCTGACCGATCGCGAGACGGCGCTCGAGTCGCTCTCCGACGCGGCGGAGCTGGCTGACGCCGAGATGGTGAGCGCCTACCCCGGTTTGCACGCCGGTTGCTGCGGCGCGCTGGGCGCCATGTTCCGCGGCCCGACCGAAGCGGTGCTCAAACTGATCGACTTCGCTGCTGAGAAGGAGGCGCCGATAGTCACGCCCTGCCTGCTTTGCCGCGACAACGTGCGCTCGGCCGTGCGAAGCGCCAAGAAGAAAGTGCACGTCTATTTCTGGCCCGAGTTCTTCCAGGCCGCGAAGCCGGCCGCAACAACCGCCGATGGAGAAGCCGATGACTGACGAGAAGAAGCAAGCGAGTAAAGAGAAGAAGCCGAATCCCTACTCGGTCATCGCCGACAACTCGTTCAGCGAGCGCCCGCTCGCGCGCCAGGAGCTGGTCGACCGAATCCTCAACGACCCGCGCATGCACGATCACAAGGAGGGCTTCCTCTCCTGCATCCAGTGCGGCATCTGCACCTCGGGCTGCCCGGCTGCCCGCGTAACCGAATACTCGCCGCGCGAGATAGCCCGCCGCGCGCTGGAGGGCGACCCGACGCTACTCGAAGACGACGTGCTCTGGTACTGCTTCTCCTGCTACACCTGCCAGGCCCGCTGCCCGCGCGGCAACTCGGTTGCCTGCATCAACCAGATTCTCCGCAGCATTCAGGTCGAGCAGGGCTACGGTAAAAAACATGTCGAGATGTTCGCGGCCTGGGGCGAGGGGTTCTACGACAAGGGCATGGGCGGCACTCCAGGCGTCTTCTTCGCTGATATCTCCGAGGCTTTCGGCCCCAAGTGGAAGGAGTTCGTAGCCAATCGCGACGACATCCGCGAGGAGCTTGGGCTGGGCGACATGTACCCGTCGGAGGAAGCCGTTAGTGAGATGCAGACGATCATGGACGAGACCGGTTTCCGCGAGCGCCTCGTCTCGATCGGCGCCTGGGGTGGGAAAGACCCGAAGGAGAAGTAAGTCGATCGTTTTTAGCTGGGCGCGGTCGGGCTAGCTACTCTTCTCGGACGCGGCGAGAGCCGCTACCGAGCGCGGAAACGCCGGCGTGGAGTGTCCGTCGCCCCCCTGGTGGGGTAGAAACTACCCCGTTTCCGCGTATGACCCGCGCGGCCGAGTGGCCGATCACAGCGGTATGACGATGGCTCCTCACCCGGTCGCACTGCGGCGTACCTGGCGGGCATTTCCCACCTCTCCGCTTGCGGCCGCCGAGATGGCGGCCATTGTGGTATTCGCGCTGATCGTGTCTGGAGTCGCGGTGATGAATGCACGCGGCGCCTTGCAGAACGCGCGCCGAAGTGCCGCCGCGGCCGAGATAAGGATTCTCGATCCCACTGTCACCGCCTACGGCCTCGATCACTCCGGATACGCGGGAATGACCGCCTCGGCTCTCAAACAGGAGTACGGCGCCCACCCCGACAACGCAATGACGAGCACACTCGCGATCACGGGCGCGACCGCCAGCAGCTACTGCATTCAGATACGGGACGGCGCCTGGTATGCGGCCCAGCGAGGGCCGTCGGCGGCAATCGAGACGTCGCAGAAAGCGATCTGCCGCTAGCTCAGCGAGGGTGAAGCTAAGTCAAGGGCTTCGCACGCAACATCTCGTTGGCAATGTCATGCGCCGGCCGTATGGCCCGAGAACCGCCCACCCCAGTCGGCGGGCTTGGTATCGTGACGCGTCCCCTTCGGGGAGCCGAATCGAAGATCTCTCGAACTCGGTCGCAAGGGGCGCTCGCTCATCTGGGGATTGCTTTCTCCGCTCGTCTGGGAGCTTTTCGCTCACGTACTTGCCAGCTCGCCTAGAGGAGTAGAGACGATGAAGCTAGTTATCGCGATCGTTCGGCCCGAGAAGGCGAATGACGTGCTCGAGGCGCTCTATCGCGCCGAGGTGCGTGGCCTCTCGATGAGCCGGATCCGGGGTCACGGTGGGGAGACGGACTCCGTCGAGACCTACCGCGGTACGACGGTGAAGATAGAACTGGCCGAGAAGGTTCGCTTCGAGGTTGGCGTGTCCGACCACTTCGTCGAGCCGACCGTCAAAGCGATCGCCGCGGCCGCGCGCACAGGCGAGGTCGGCGACGGAAAGATCTTCGTCGTGCCGGTCGAGAAAGTCGTTCGCATTCGCACCGGAGA
This sequence comes from Gaiellaceae bacterium, assembly GCA_036511185.1. Taxonomy (GTDB): domain Bacteria; phylum Actinomycetota; class Thermoleophilia; order Gaiellales; family Gaiellaceae; genus Fen-549. The sequence continues at coordinate 503 of DATCCQ010000130.1, read as the reverse complement.
GGAGGACACCGCCGCGGTTACTCCCGTGCTCTAGGCGGTAACGAGACCATGCACGATCTCACTTCTCTTCCCGTTCTGCTCGGGGCGGTCAAGACGGGCGGCATCGACAGCGGCGACACCGCCTGGATGCTAGTAGCGACCGCGCTGGTATTGATGATGACGCCCGCGCTCGGGCTTTTCTATGCCGGCCTGGTGCGGGCGAAGAACGCCCTCAACACCTTCATGATGAGCCTGGGGGCGATGGCCGTCGTCAGCATCACCTGGGTCGCCGTCGCCTACTCGCTGGCCTTCGACAAAGGAAACGGCTTCATCGGCGATTTGCACAACGTCTTCCTTAAGGACGTGACGAACGGGCCGCGAGCGGGCTTGCACATCCCCGAGCTCGTCTTCGTGGCCTTTCAGGCCTCGTTCTGCATCATCGCCGTAGCTCTGATCTCGGGCGCCGTGGTCGAGCGTATGCGCTTCGGCGCGTTCCTTGCCTTCGCGGCTCTCTGGGCCTGTCT
>DATCCQ010000129.1:0-2050 GCA_036511185.1 Gaiellaceae bacterium | reverse complement strand
TAGAGCCGAGCGTCATTTCTCGGTCGAAAAGATCTCCGGCGATCCCACGCACACCCGCATCGCCGCGCTCGATTCAGAAGAGCGCGCGGCCGAGATCGAGCGCATGCTCGGCGGCGAGGAGTTCCTGGCCGCGGTCGCCTCGCTCGACGCTTCCTGAGCCGAATCCGGCACCGTCCTGCGCTCACCCTAGGATCACTGAGTCATGGTGCTGATGGGGATGGAGACTCGAAGGTGATCCCCGCCGTGCTAGCTTTGCAGGTAGTGGAGAGGCAAGAAATGATGTCCCCCGAGAGGCCGATCGCATCGCCCCGGGAGACGTCTCTCCAGACAAGCAGCGCGGCAACGAGCCTTGGAATCAGTGCCGCCACCCACGAGCGGAGAAGGAGCGGATAGTGAGCACGCGCGCGACCAAGTACATCTTCGTAACCGGAGGCGTTGTTTCGGCCCTCGGCAAAGGCATCGTCGCGGCTTCGCTCGGCCGCCTACTCAAGGCCCGCGGACTATCCGTCCAGGTGCAGAAGTTCGACCCCTACCTGAACGTCGATCCGGGCACTATGAGCCCCTTCCAGCACGGTGAGGTGTACGTCACCGAAGACGGCAAGGAGACCGATCTCGACATCGGCCACTACGAGCGCTTCATCGACACGAATTTCACCGGCGCGGCTTCCAACACCTCCGGCGCGATCTGGGAGACGGTGCTGCGCAAGGAGCGCAAGGGCGAGTTCCTGGGCGCGACCGTGCAGGTCATTCCGCACATCACCAACGAGATCAAGCACCGCATCCGCCGCATCGCCGAGACCACTCCCGCCGACGTAGTGATCAGCGAGATCGGCGGCACCGTGGGCGACATCGAAGGGCTGCCGTTCCTGGAGGCGATCCGCGAGTTCCGGCGTGAGGTCGGGCACGAGAACGTCCTCTACATCCACGTCACGCTGGTGCCCTACATCGAGGCCGCCGGCGAGCTCAAGACCAAGCCGACCCAGCACTCTGTCAACGAGCTCAGGCGCATCGGTATCCAGCCCGACATCGTCGTTGCCCGCTCGCACGAGCCGATCTCGCAGGAGCTGCGCGACAAGATCGCGCTCTTCACCGACGTCGATAAGGAAGCCGTGATCGCCAATCCCGACGTCCCTGACGTTTATCTCGTTCCGACCGTGCTCAAGCGCGAGGGTCTCGACCGGCTCGTCTGTGAGAAGCTGAAGCTGCCCGCCGGCGCCACCGATCTGGGCGAGTGGAACGACCTGGTCGCGCGCATCGGCAAGCTCGACGGCGAGGTGGAGATCGCGCTGGTGGGCAAGTACGTGAAGCTCCAGGACGCCTACCTGTCGGTGCTGGAGGCGCTCAAGCACGGCGGCATCTACCACGGCTGCAAGGTGCGGGTGCGCTGGGTCGACTCGGAGGGAATGTCGCTGGAGGAGGCCAAGCGCGAGCTCGAGCAGGTCGACGGCGTGCTCGTTCCCGGCGGCTTCGGCTCCCGTGGTTGGGAGGGAAAGATTCTTGCCTGCCAGGTCGCGCGCGAGGAAGGGATCCCTTATCTCGGTATCTGCCTCGGTATGCACGTGGCGGTGTCGGAGTTCGCCCGCAACGTGGCCGGGCTGGAGGGAGCCAACTCCACCGAGATGGATCCCGAGACGCCCTACCCGGTGATCGACCTGCTGCCCGAGCAGAAGGAAGTGCACGACATGGGCGGCACGATGCGACTGGGCGCCAGCGCAGTCGAGCTGGTCGAAGGAACCGGCGTCCGCGCGGCCTACGGAGAGCCGGTGGTGCACGAGCGCCACAGGCACCGTTACGAGGTCAACAACATCTATCGCCAGCGCCTGGTTGAGGCCGGCCTCGTCGTTTCGGGCACCTACCAGGACGGGCGCCTGGTCGAGATCGTCGAGCTTCCCGATCACCCCTGGTTCGTGGCCAGTCAGTTCCACCCGGAGTTCAAGTCGCGCCCGACACGCCCGGCGCCGCTCTTCCGCGACTTCGTCGGCGCCGCGCGCGAGCGGGCTATCGAGCGAGGAAGCGTTACGGCTCCGGGTGCCGCCGTTCCGGCGGAGGC